>JASEJN010000001.1 GCA_030016385.1 Clostridiales bacterium
GTTGCTCAAAATAACATAATCACATTTATGCCTGATTTCATATTGCGAATTGAAGTTTAACTTATTGACAATATGCATTATATGTATTAATATAAAGCTTAGTTAAATGTGGATTACGAAAATTCACTTGTTGTTTGTTAAAAAAACTCATGTGCTTAGAATCTTAAAACAACCACGAAGGTTGAATGCCGTTTTACGGAATTCGTCTTTGTGGTTGTTTAATTTTAAGGAGGTTATATTATGCATATTCCAGACAATTATTTAAGTCCATCAACTTGCGCGGTTATGGGGGCGGTGATGGTTCCAATCTGGACAAGAGCAGTCAAAAAAGTAAAGAGGGAAGTAACTAAAAAGAAATTGCCTCTTATGGGAGTTGGTGCGGCATTTTCTTTTTTGGTGATGATGTTCAATGTTCCCCTTCCGGGCGGTACGACAGGTCATGCCGTTGGAGCTACACTGGTCGCACTGCTTATAGGACCGGAGGCTGCATGTATTTCAGTCACAATTGCCCTTTTAATACAGGCCCTTTTATTTGGAGATGGGGGCATATTGGCATTTGGTGCCAATTGTTTTAATATGGCATTTATAATACCATTTTCGGGATATTATATTTATAAATTTATTAAGGGCAAAATAAATACTGAAAGAGGAGAATATATTGCCATCTTCATCGGTTCATATATTGCGATAAATATTGCTGCATTGTTTGCTGCAATAGAGTTTGGGATTCAGCCTTTATTGTTCAAGGATGCTGCCGGCATGCCGCTCTATTGCCCTTATCCGCTTTCAGTATCGATTCCTGCGATGTTAATACCTCACCTTGCAGTTGCAGGTGTTCTAGAAGGTGTTATTACAGATGGGGTTTACGGATTCATCAGTAAGGTTTCGCCGGGCACCGTTCATGAAGGTTCTAAGACAAATATGAAGCCCATTTATACATTGATTGCAGTAATGGTCTGCTTATCACCACTTGGGCTTTTAGCCGCCGGGACGGCATGGGGTGAATGGGGAGCAGAGGAGATTGGTTCTGTTGTTTCCGGCGGTAAATCTTTGGGTTTTATTCCCAAAGGGATGAAAAACGGGCTTAGTTTTAACGCTCTGATGCCTGATTATTCAGTGAATGGAGTTCCTGAAATTGCAGGATATGTTTTATCGGCCATAGCCGGAGTTGCAATAATATTGATAACGTTTAAACTAATAAGTAATAGAAAGCATAATAATGAAAGTATATAATTGATAAATGCAAATGGAGAGGAAGTTACCGATGCCTGAGTGGCTTTTAGAAAAAGATGATTATATCCCTCAGAAGGACAAGGATGCCTTTATTAATAAGAGCATCCTGTCTATTTTGAATACACTGACGAGGTTTAGACTGCAGACAGAAGATAAGGCAAATAAATTTGGCATAAATGCGCCTGTTAAAGTATCATCGACATTGCTAATAGTCATACTTGTTTCACTCTCGCGGAATATATTTTTTGTTATAGCAACGGGTGTATTTCTTCTTTTAATCGTCAGTTTGCTTAATGCGGAAGAAATCAAATACATATTAAAGATGGGCATGTTGGCTGCACTATTTACCCTTATTATTCTGATACCTTCGATTTTAACTGGTAATAAGAATAATAGCTATTTGATTGTTCTTAAAGTTTTGATATCGGTTACAACAGTCAATATTCTATCCTGCACCACAAGATGGAATGATACCACTTCTGCATTAAAGATATTTCGTGTTCCGGATATTTTCATCTTTACATTGGATATTGCGATGAAGTATATAGTTATCCTCGGGGAATTTTCGCTAAATATGCTATATTCACTTAAATTGAGGTCGATAGGAGTAAGTAAGAATAGGAATACTCCCATTTCAGGAATTCTAGGAACGATGTTTCTAAAATCAAAGGAAATGTCGGAGGAAATGTATGGCGCAATGGAATGCAGAGGATTCACAGGAGAGTATAAAGTATATAAAAAGTTTAAAATTCGTATTAATGATATTATCTGTATATTATTTAATATTGCGCTAATGTTTGTATATTTTTATTTTAACAGGTTGTGATTTTATGATAGAGATTAGAGATGTATCCTTTTTTTATAATGATAAAGTAGAAGCGCTCAAACATATAAATTTGGTTATTGATTCAGGAGAATCTATAGCATTAATTGGGCCCAACGGCAGTGGAAAATCAACTTTTTTAAAACTAATCAATGGATTGATTAGCCCCGATAAAGGGACTTATGTTTTTGACGGCGTTGAGATAACCTCAAAAAAATTACAGGATAATATATTTTCCAAAACTTTTCATAAAAGAATCGGCTTTGTATTTCAAAATTCCGAAGCCCAATTATTTTGCCCTGATGTATATGATGAAATTGCATTCGGCATTAGGCAGATGGGAATGCCGGAGGGAGAAACAAATAAAAGGGTTGAAGACATTTTAGAATTGTTAAAAATTAGCGAATTAAGGAATAGACAGCCATATCATTTAAGTGATGGAGAGAAAAGAAAAGTCGCAATAGCAAGCGTACTTGTGATGAATCCGGATATACTTGCGCTGGATGAGCCGATGAATGGCCTTGACCCAAAGACAAAGCTATTTTTAAAAAATTTGATTATTGCCCTCAATAAATCAGGTAAAACAATTTTGTGTTCTACCCATGATTTTGAATATGTAAAAGGAATTTTTAAGAGGGCGGTTGTTTTCTCGAGTGGCCACACTATTATTAAAGACGGACCTTATAGTGAAATAATGTGTGATACGCAATTTCTTTCGGATAATAACATTATTTAATGATGAGTAAAACTTAAATTTGAATCTGGCGAATTCAAATAATCTTTATACACCTCCCGTGGATAACGGTCTTGATTTGTCATAAAAAAATGTATATAATCATATTAATTGAATATTTGGTTTCAGGTACTTTGTTTAATAGGGAAAGCGGTGAAAATCCGCTGCAGCCCCCGCTACTGTATACGAGGACGATTCCATAACCCACTGGCGTATGCCGGGAAGGATGGATGAGGATGATGCGTGAGCCAGGAGACCTGCCTGAAATATCAGTATTGCTTCGGCGGGAAGTATAATGCTTTATTGCATATAAACCATTTTCCCGAAATGGTTTTATTTTTGTGGTGAGCTCCTGCTTTGGCAGGAGCTTTTTTATAAGATAAAACATATGGATGTAGGATACGGTAAATATTTTGATTGTATGTTTTCTAAGATAAAAGACCTTGCTAATTAATTTAGATTTAGCAGTATATATCAAAAAACTCTGTGAACGATAGAGGGTGTTTGTAAAAATACGAATTGTATTTTTGTACGAGCTCTCAAATTCTCCCAACTTTTAGGTTAAGGGGATTTTCTTATGTGATATAAAAAAAGTACTAAATAACTATGAATAAGATGTTCTATAGTATTAGCAGTAATTGCGGTTTTGCTTGTTATGACAGCGGGATGTTCACAGAAGCCCGTAAAGAGTAATTCAGCAGCAATATCATCCGGTGGCAATGTAGCAGACGTGGTAAAGATGTATCCTGCAGGAAGCAACGCGCATTTGAAGTTTGCTAAAAATTTTAATATAGAATATCTTGAAAATGGAATGAAAATAGTAACTGATGGACGGAAAAGAAAAATGCTTCTTTTACAGAAGGGACAGCAATCGCCTGAGAAATATAAGGATTTGCCGTCAATAACGATTCCAATAAATATGGAAGATTTGTTCCAGCAGGACCGTCGGGAGCGCCCACAGGAGGAAATGCCGGGATATTGCCTACAGGCAGAAACTTTTATTCGGTAGATCCCGGAGCTATGCCGTCCCGCTCTTCATGGGAAATCGGAAAGATTTTGGGGAACCAGATGCTTGATCGTTACCTTAAGGATGAAGGAAAATATCCAGAGAGTGTAGCTATATTAGTTTGGGCTACTGAGGCAATGAGAACCTGTAGGGATGATATTGCGGAAACCTTTTATCTGCTGGGTGTACGTCCCGTATGGCTTGGCAATACCGATCGGGTAATAGGAATTGAAGCTATACCGATGGAAGAACTTGGACGTGCAAGGATTGATGTTACCCTTAGAATTACAAGTTTGTTTAGAGATGCATTTCCTAATTTAATTGAACGTGTGGAAGATGCAGTCAATTTGGTGGCTTAACTTGACGAGCCGGAAGATAAAAATTATATTAAAAAGCATGTAGATGAGGAAGTCGCGGATCTTGTAAAACAGGGAGTAGATTTAGAAAAAACTTATGAGAATTCATTGATCAGAGTATTTGGAGATGCTCCCGGATCATATGGGGCGGGTGTAAATAATATCATAGAAAGTAAAAAATGGAATGATGTAACTGATCTTGGAAAGATTTATACTACATGGGGCTGTCATGCTTATGGGGAAAAGCTTCATGGAGAAAAACTTCCTGAAGTATTTGCGCTTAGAATGAAGAAAGTAAACGTAGCAATAAAAAATGAATCCACAAGAGAATTTGATATGCTGGATAGTGATGATTTTTATAACTATTTTGGCGGAATGGTAGCGGTTATTACTACACACAGCGGATCCCAAAAACCTGCATATATTCCAAGCACTTCTGACACTGATCACATCGAGACCCTTGATCTTCATGAAGAGGCTTCAAGAGTAATGCGTGCGAGGGTAAATAATTCTAAATGGATTGAAGGGCTAAAAAAGCATGGCTATAGAGGAGTACAGCAAGTTTCTGCCATGGTGGATATTGCCTTTGGTTGGGATGCGACCACAAATGTAATTGATGACTGGATGTATGATTGTATTGCAAAAAGATATGCTTTTGATAAGAAAAATACAGATTGGATGAGAGAGGTTAATCCCTGGGCATTGCGCAATATAACAGAAAGGTTGCTGGAGGCGCATCAAAGAGGGATGTGGAATGCTTCCGAGGAAAGCGTCAATAAACTTAAAAAGATATATATGGAAATGGAAGGGAATCTTGAAGATTTAGGATAAGGTAATAGGGAGGAATAAGATTTGCATATGAAGAGTATAGTATTTCCTTTTGTAGCTGTGGTAGGGCAGGCGGCTATAAAAAAATCTCTTATTTGGAATATAGTTAATCCTTGTATTGGTGGAGTTCTGATCAGTGGAGAAAAGGGAACTGCCAAATCTACCCTTGTCAGAGGAATATGCAGCATTTCGCCAGGAATGAAATTAGTTGAACTTCCCCTTAATATTACAGAGGATAGGTTGATTGGAAATATCAATTTTGAACATGCCGTTAAATTTGGAGAAAAATATTTTGAACCGGGTATTTTATATAAGGCAAATGGAAATTTACTATATGTTGATGAAGTGAATTTGCTTCCTGATCACATTGTGAAAGCCTTGCTGGAATCGGCTTCTTCAGGAGTGAATATTGTTGAAAGAGAAGGCATTTCCTTTCGCCATGCTTCTAAGTTCATACTTGTGGGGAGCATGAACCCGGAGGAGGGAGGGCTTCGTCCCCAGTTTTTAGATCGATTTGGACTATTTGTTGAAGTAAAAGGGGAAAGCGATATAAGAAAAAGAGCTGAAATTATTAGACGCCGTATCGAGTATGAGAAAGATCCTCTTCTATTCATAAAAAAATGGCAGGGAAAAAACGAAGAACTCATGATTAAAATTGAAATAGCAAAAAAAGCGCTGAATAAAATAACGATTACTCCTAATGCCATACAATTGGCAGCATCTATCGCAAAAGAAGGAAATTGTGAAGGACATAGAGCCGAAATTGTAATTATTGAAACTGCAAGGGCTATTGCGGCATTAGATTCAAGAATTGCATTGAATATATCTGATATAAAAGAGGCGGCAAAATATGCACTGCCGCATAGGGTAAGGGAACAACAGCCCCAGCAGGAACAACAATCCCAGCAAGAGCAGCAGGAGCAAGATCCAGCGAACCATCAGGATAAACCACAGGAACAAGAGAACAACGGTGAACAAAATAATGACCGCCAAAGCAATCGGCAAAATGATAATGCTGATAATTATCCTGCAGATGGCAGACAGGAGGATGATCCCGATAACATGACTTCTGGGCAAGAAACAAGCGATGGTGAGGAAGCGCCGGAAGGAGGATCGGAAAAAGTTGATGATCCAGGAGAAATATTTACAGTATCTAAGTGGCTATCAGAAAAGAGCAATAATTCTATTGTCAAGGGGAGTGGAAGACGAAGCCTTGTAAAAACATCATCCACGCAGGGAAGGTATGTAAAGTATCGTTACCCAATCAAAGGCCAAATTAAGGATATCGCAATTGATGCCACACTTTGTGCCGCAGCCCCATATCAATTATATAGAGAAAAAAATGGTAGGGCTGTTGCAATAGAGAAATCCGATATAAGAGTTAAGGTAAGAGAAAAGCGAACTGGAAATACCATTATGTTTGTTGTAGATGCCAGTGGGTCTATGGGAGCAAATAAGAGAATGAAAGCAGTAAAAGGTGCCATCCTCTCACTGCTTAACGATGCTTATCAAAAAAGAGATAAGGTAGGTATGATTGCTTTTAGGGAGCATTCTGCAGAACTTCTTTTGGGAATAACGAGAAGTGTAGAACTGGCTGAAAAGAAACTGGCTGCTCTTCCTACGGGCGGCAGGACGCCGTTGGCGGCTGGGCTTAGTATGGCCTATGATGTCATAAAGGCCGCTAGGATAAAGGATAAAGATATTCTCCCGGTAATTGTATTGGTATCCGATGGCAAAGCAACTTATAGTTCAAATGGCATAGATGCTTTTGAAGAAGCGATGAATGTTGCAGACAAAATTGCTGCAGATAAGATAAAATCTATTGTTATTGATGCGGATGATAGTTTTGCTAAATTAAGTCTTGCAGAAAAAATAGCAGAGGCAATGAAAGCAGATCGATTTGAAATAGAAGAACTTCAAGCACAAAGCATTGTGGCAGCAGTATCAATGTCTTTGTAAAATTGAAGGTTAATAAAGACGAAAGTTTGGAATTACAGATATAAAGCTTTGTAAAAAAACTGAATAAATAATACATGTATATAGGAGAGTAAGTCTATGAATATAAATAAAAAAATATATCCCTTTACGGCAATTGTAGGACAAGAAAAAATGAAATTAGCCTTGATTTTAAATATTATAAATCCTTCTTTGGGAGGAGTACTAATTAGAGGAGAAAAAGGGACTGCTAAATCTACAGCAGTACGATCATTAGCGGATCTTATGCCGGAACGTTCTCAGATAGAAGGATGCAGGTTTTCTTGTGATCCATCAAATATTGAACAGGCTTGCCAACAGTGTTCAGAAAAAATAAAAAATGGCAAATATAACATAATAAAGTCAAAAATGAGGGTGATTGATCTTCCAGTAAGTGCTACTGAAGATCGTGTAGTTGGGACTTTAGATATAGAACATGCTATTCAAAAGGGAGAAAAGAAGTTTGAGCCAGGCCTGCTGGCTGAGGCCAATAGAAATATTCTGTATGTAGATGAGGTTAATTTGCTGGATGATCATATAGTAGATGTATTGCTCGATTCAGCCGCTATGGGTGTTAATACGGTTGAAAGGGAAGGGATTTCTTTTACTCATCCTGCAAAATTCACATTGGTCGGTACTATGAATCCGGAAGAAGGTGATTTAAGACCGCAGCTTTTAGACCGTTTTGGATTGGTGGTTGATGTCACAGGGGAAAATGAAACCTCAAAGAGGATAGAAATAATTAAAAGAAGATTGGAATTTGAAAAAAATC
The DNA here is from genome assembly GCA_030016385.1 of Clostridiales bacterium. Classification (NCBI taxonomy): domain Bacteria; kingdom Bacillati; phylum Bacillota; class Clostridia; order Eubacteriales; species Clostridiales bacterium. The sequence goes on from JASEJN010000001.1 coordinate 7,726, forward strand.
CGAAAGCTTTTGCCAAAAGCTATGAATGTGAGCAAAAAGATTTATCAGTGAAGATACAAAAGGCTATGAAGATCCTTCCAAATGTAACTTTGGAAGATAGTTTTTTTGGAACTTCAGCGAAGATTTCCATAGCTCTTGGAGTTGATGGACATAGAGCTGATATAGCAATGATTAAAACTGCAATGACCATAGCTGCATATAATATGAGAGAAACAGTTTCAAAAGAAGATTTAAAAGAAGCCGCCAGTTATGTCTTGCCGCATAGAATGAGAAGAAGACCATTTGAGGGTTCACAAATAGACATGGATATGGTAGAAGGTAAAATAGATGAGATTATTAATTAGAGGGAATTTATAATCGTGGCAAAAGGCAGGATATTGGTTGTATTATGGACAACCAGTAAATGTAATTTGAAGTGCAGATATTGTTATGCCTCGGCAGTAAAGGAAAAATCTGATATGGATTTTGAAACAGCTGTTAATGCACTAGATCGTTTTAGCGGTCAACCTATGAAGATACAGTTTGCAGGAGGAGAACCATTAATAAACTATGATCTCATCTGTAAGATCTATGAATATGTAGAACAATGTGGATATGATGCTGTATTTCAAATGCAAACTAATGGAACTCTGATAGATGAAGAAAAGGCAAAGGAAATCAAAGAAATGAAAATCGCAGTTGGTGTGAGCATAGATGGCCCTCCGGATATAAATGAATGGTTAAGAGGAGGAACAAAGAAGGCGGTTTATGGTATCCAATGTTTAGCAAATGCAGGAGTATGAATTAACATCAATAGCGTAGTTACTGCACAAAATGTAAATAGACTCCCAGAGCTTGCAGACTTTGCATTATATTTAGGGAATGTGGCCGGCATTGGATTAGATTTAGTCAGAGATGCAGGCCGGGCAAAGGAAAGCACATGTTTGATAAAAAAACCTAGTGCTGAACAATTGAAGCCGGCGTTGAATTCACTTTTTCAAAGATGTGAGTTTATATACGAACACTTTGGTAAAATGATTGTTATACGAGAGATAGAGGAAGCCAAAAGACGGCTTAATTGTTCAGTATGCAGCAAGGAATACTGCTATGCATCTTGCGGACGTTCATTTGTAATTTTACCAGATGGAGATGTATACCCATGCGGTTCATTGATCGATAATTCAAAATATTATATGGGAAATATAAATAATAGTTCTCCAAAGGGCATTGCATTAACTAAACAAAATGCGGGTAAATGTAATGAATGCAGTTATTTTTCTGTTTGTCCCGGTGGATGTCCATCAAGAATGATCGTCAATTCGGGTAAACCACAAGTGGAAACATTAGATTGCGTTTTAAAAAAATCTGCTTTTGAAATTGCGGATAAGCTGCATAAATGCTTGTAATAGTTAAATTATAACAATACGTTAAGGAGAAGAAAAATGAAAGCTGTAGTTATTTATTATTCTCAAACTGGTAATACAAAGCAATTTGCTTTGGAGCAAGCAGTGTTTGTGAAACAGATTTGGTATATATCTCAAAGATAAATTATCAAACATTAAAGGATTATGATGTCATAGGAATTGGTACTCCTGTATGATGCGAAAGAGAACCGGTAAATGTTAGAAAATTGATTGAAAACATAACGGATATCGAGGGCAAATACTCGTTTGTCTTTTGCACGCATACCACAGGGGAAAGACTATATTGAACGTTATGGAGGATCTGATCTTTTATCAATGGCAGAAGGTTCTCAAAAAGAAAAAAATGCATCCAAACCTGATATAATGATAAATCGAGATATCTGTAATTTCCCGACATGTTCTTTATGCAAGGACAATTGCCCGTCGGTAAGCATTGATCCTTCCAGAGAAAATCCGCAGGATAAAGCATCATGTGAAGTTTGCCATTTTTGTGAAGAGATATGTCCTACCGGAGCAATAACTTTTAGCGGAAGAATGCATATAAATAAAAATAACTCTATCGTAAAAAAGTTGGCAGATGATCTAATGGAACATAGAGAACTGCGAAGATTCAGACCGCTTGTATCTTTTGATGAGGTGGGGACCATCAAGCCTGGCGAATGAGTGTTCAAAATAACATAAACTCATATTGCGAATTGAAGAACCGGAAAACAATTGCTTGATTTGTCATAAAAAAATGTATATAATCATATTAATTGAATATTTGGTTTCAGGTACTTTGTTTAATAGGGAAAGCGGTGAAAATCCGCTGCAGCCCCCGCTACTGTATACGAGGACGATTCCATAACCCACTGGCGTATGCCGGGAAGGATGGATGAGGATGATGCGTGAGCCAGGAGACCTGCCTGAAATATCAGTATTGCTTCGGCGGGAAGTATAATGCTTTATTGCATATAAACCATTTTCCCGAAATGGTTTTATTTTTGTGGTGAGCTCCTGCTTTGGCAGGAGCTTTTTATATTCAAAGATGCATGACTTAAGCTCAAGTATTCGTGTGTATATATATTCTTCAAATATAAAATATACACCCGAAGTATTCTTGCCGGAGATAAATATTGCTAAATTTATGAGAAGAGGAGAGAAATGAAATGATGAAAAAATTTATCGGAAAACTATTAACAGTAATACTGACAGGTGCGGTTGTTTTAACAGGTTGTGGACAGAAGGCACAGAATACAGCGTTAAAAAACAATGCATCTTCAGGTCAAAATCAAACACAAAAGAATACTGCAACTTATCCTATGACTATAAAGGATGATGCAGGGCGTACCGTTGTCCTTCAGAAAAAGCCGGAGAAAATTATAGCTCTGGGTTCATTAATGAATGCATTATATGATGCCGGAGGAAAATCCATAGCAAGATGCGATTCGAGTTCCAGTGACCCTTTGCCTGAAGGAACTGAGAATTTGCCTACTGTTGGTAAGTCTTACAATATAAATATGGAAAAATTAATATCGCTTCAACCGGATCTTGTCATATCCCAGGTTGGGATTCATGATAAATACACTTCGGTTCTGGAGACTAATAAGATCCCGGTAATTGTACTGCAGATGAAAACTTATGATGATATTATCCAAAAATTTAAACTGCTCGGCGATCTGTGCGGAACCTCTGAAAAGGTCAATGAACTGATAGGGAATATGAAGCAGAAAACAGATGATGTCGTATCAAAGCTTCCGCCAAGTCCCAAAAAGGTGCTTATATTGTATGTTACATCTCAGGATGTATCTGTGAAACTTGACAACAGCATCGCTGGAAATGTTTCACAGGTTTTGAAATTAAAAAATATAGCGTCGGGAACAAAACCTGAAAAGATGGGGGCGGATAATGCGCCTTTCAGCATGGAAAAAGTCGTTGAGAGCGACCCTGATGTTATACTGGTTACCACCATGGTATCGTCGAAGGATCAGGCAGAAGAAAGAATCAAAAAGGATCTCGAGAGCAATCCGGCATGGAGCGGGCTCAGGGCTGTAAAAGAGAAAAAAATCGTATATCTCCCGCAAAATCTTTTCCTTTCCAATCCCGGAGCGAAATTCTACGAATCTGTAGAATATATGGCAAAGGCAGTTTATCCGGAGGTTTATGGGAATGTGGGAGAATAGTTCCCAAATAGATAACAGTTTGAAGGATAAAGGGCGATGGAAGGCTTTCATGTTGCTTATTTTCGTTTTTTTTGCGGTGTCGGGTTTTCTCATAAGCAATTCGATAGGTACCATGGAGATTTCGATTCCTGATATATTGAATGCGATATTTGTGAAAAAGGAAGGCCCTATACGACAGGTGATATGGAACATCAGGCTTCCGAGGACAATAGTTGCAGCTCTGGCAGGAGCAAACCTTGCCGTATCAGGGGCGATATTGCAGGGGGTCATGCGAAATCCCCTTGCAGATCCCCATATTATCGGGATTTCATCAGGCGCCGGTCTCGCAGGAGTAATAATACTTATTTTATTTCCTCATCTGACATATCTGGTACCGCCAGTTGCATTCATGGGAGCAATGGGTGCGGCGGTTATGATATACGCCCTTGCATGGAAAGGTGTACAGCCTTTGAGGGTTATACTTGCCGGAGTTGCGGTTTCATCTTTTTTAAGCGCTGGTATATCGGGGTTGATGGTTTTTTACAGTGACAGGGTAAGCGGAGCATTGATGTTTATGGCTGGAGGATTGTCGGCGCGAAGCTGGCCGCATGTCCGAATGATATTGCCATATACTATATTTGGATGTGCAGCTTCATTTATTATGGCAGAGAAATTGAATATATTGGTGCTGGGGGATGATATCGCAAAGGGCTTGGGATTGAACGTTGAGATGGACAGGCTGATTTTGACCGCTATCGGAGCGATACTTGCTGCCAGTGCAGTTTGCGTGGTAGGGCTTTTGGGATTTGTAGGACTGATTGTGCCACATACTGTAAGACTACTTACAGGGTCGGATCATAGATTTTTGTTTCCAGCATCGGCATTACTGGGAGCCGGGCTGGTTATGATAAGCGATACGCTGGCAAGGACGCTTTTTAGCCCCCAGGAAATTCCCGTAGGCATCATAACTGCAGCGCTGGGCGCTCCTTTTTTCCTGTTCCTCTTAAGGAGGGAAAGATGATGTATTTAGTTGAAGTTAAAAATATGCATATATTGCTTAAGAATAAGAAGATAATAGACGGGATAAATTTGAAATTTTTACGGGGTAAAATTACATCCATAATTGGCCCCAATGGGTCGGGCAAAACGACAATTTTAAGGGCAATATGCCGGAATATAAAGCTCAGCCAGGGGACTATTGATCTGGACGGGAAAGACATTTCTTCATACAGTACAAAGGGTTTTGCAAAAAAGGTTGCTTTCCTGTCGCAGAATCATGAATGTCCTGAAGATATAGCTGTAAGAGAACTGGTGAGATATGGCAGATATGCCCATAAATCATGGTGGAGGGGCGATACAAAAGAAGATGATTCAGTTGTCGGATGGGCTCTTGAAATGACAGGCATGATCGATTTTGCAGAGCGGAGCATGGGGACGCTTTCGGGTGGAGAAAAGCAGAGGGCATGGATATCTATGGCTCTTGCACAGAAACCTGAGCTTCTTATACTGGATGAACCCACGACTTATCTGGATATTTGTTATCAACTGGAAATACTGGAATTGATAAAGCATTTAAATGAAAAGGAAGGCATTACCGTAATCATGGTTTTGCATGATATCAACCAGGCAGCCAGGTTTTCGGATGAAATTGCAATTATTAAGAAAGGGAAGGTGTTCGCGTCAGGCAGTCCCTTCGATGTCATCAATACAGATAATTTGCGAGAGGTATTTGGAGTTGAAACGGATATAACTTACGACAGCAGTGGAGGAAATCCTGTATTTTATCCAAAATGCATTGCATGTTCGTAATCTGCATAAATGTGGGTTTTATATTCTTCAACTTCAATTCGTAATTTGAAATCAGGCATAAATAACATAAGCTAAAATTACGAATCGAAGATTCTTCAAATATAAAATATACATCCCATAAATGTTTTCATTTGTATTTTAAATGTATGGACATCCAATAATTTTTTGAGGGGGAGTTCATTTGGAATTAGCAGTTGTTACTGTCTCCAATGTAGTGCTGGAGGATATGATCACGGCTTGCAATGAAATTAATAAAAAATGGCCTGAAAGTCTCTGCCTGAAGCTTTTTTTTGCAGGGAATGTTGCTGTAAAAAGTTATGAAGAGATTGAAAACAGCTTGAATAAAGCTGATATTGTAATATTGGATCTTATGGGGGCAACTCAGGAATTTCAGAGCTTTATCATAAAAAACTGCAGCAAACTGACTTGTAATATTATATCAATCGGTGGCGAAAACAGCCATATACGGAAAATGGTAAGGCTTGGATCTTTCACTTTCAAGGACATGAGATTAAAGTCAATGAAGATGGGCGATGGCAAGACTCATGCAGATATGGCCAAAATCATGGATATGGCTGAAAGACTTGGCAGTGCGATTCCATCCGGTAAATTGCGGGACATGCGGAATTATAATTACATACGTAAATACTGGAGATGTGCTTCAAAAACTGACATGCAGAATCTTTTGTATCTTTTGCTTCGCGATTATGGAAATATGAAGTGCATACCGGTGCCGGATGAACCATCGTCGGCCACTGAAGAAACAGGCATATGCAGGCCTGAAGACAGAAAGTATTATGGAAGCATTGAAGAATATGCGGATGAAAACGGATTTGATGAGAACAAGCCCACGGTTGTTATGCTGTATTACGGTCATGACTATCCCAATCGTACTTCAAAATGTGTAGAACAGCTCGCAGAGAAGATATCGATATTTGCAAATGTAATTCCGGTAGCATTTACTACGGTATCAGGAAGCGGGGTAGGCACTCTCAAGACAATCTTAAGCAGTTCCGGAAGATACAAGGCCGATATCATAGTCAATTTTATGTCTTTTCGCCTGGGAGCAGGACCGATGGGAGGAGATGGGGACGCTGCTATAAAAGTACTGGAGGAGTTCAATGTGCCTGTGATGCATCCTTTTTTCATGAGCAAACGCGAAATTGAGGAATGGCGCGATTCACCCCAGGGTGTCACCCCTTCCGAATTTCTGATATCCATTATGCTTCCCGAACTTGATGGCTGTATCGAAACGATACCTGTAGGGGCGATGGTGAAGAAAGAAAAGGATCAAAAATACAATGTGGAAATTAGCAAACTGTCTCTGATTTCGGAAAGGGCCGATAAGGTAGTTAAAAGAGTTAAAAGCTGGCTTGCGCTTATTTCAAAACCGAATAAGGACAAAAAAGTAGCTCTTATATGTTATAATTATCCGCCTGGAGAAGATAACTTGTTCGGAGGGGCTTTCCTTGACACTTTCAAATCTCTGGAAAATTTGTTGGAGGCTTTACATAAGGAAGGTTATTCCCTCGAAAAATTAAATGCAAAACAGCTTATGGAGAATTTCACGATGGGAAAGGTTGCCAACTTGGGTAAATGGACAGATATACAAACCTCAAATATGATAAAGTACAAAAAAGCAAACTATGAGAATTACCTTTCAGGCAAGAAATGGGAAAAAGACATGATACGGCAATGGGGTGATGTCCCAGGAAATATAATGAGTGATGGAGATAACTTTCTTATACCGGGTTTGATAGACGGGAATATTTTTATCGGGCTTCAGCCTTCAAGGGGCATCCATGAAAATATCGAAAAAGTATATCACGATAAAAGCCTTCTTCCACATCACCAGTATATAGCCTTTTATAAATGGATAAAGGAAGAGTTCAAGGCGGATGTTATTGTGCATGTAGGCACGCATGGAACGCTGGAATTTTTGAAGGGCAAGGAGTGCGGCATGTCGGGTGACTGTTTTCCGGATATGCTGGTTTTTGATATACCTCATGCATATCTGTACTATGTGGGCAATCCTGCTGAAGCCATGATCGCAAAACGCCGCTCCCATGCCGTGATGGTAAGTTATGAGCCTCCGGTATTTATGGAGGGTGGATTATATGGAGAACTGTCACGGCTTGAAGATATGGTAAATGAGTACCATGAGGCAAAAAGATCAGATCCTGATAGATGCCGTGATATAGAAAAGAATATAAAAAAAGCTGCGAAATCGGCCCAGATTTATGCGGACGACTTGCAGCTTCTTGAGCGGGAACTATACAGGATGAAACGCTCGCTTGTACCTAAGGGTTTGCATGTTTTTGGAAAATCCTATTCTCGTGAAGAAGCAATGAACTATATGAAATTTGTGCTCCGCTATGATCATGCGGGGGTTAAATCTCTAAGGAGGCTTGCGGCAGAGGCAAAGGGACTGGATTATGACATGCTGCTTGATAAAAGTGATACAATTTCGCTTTCAGAATTGGACAATGTGGCATCTAAAATAGCAGAAGAGTTTATAAATTACGGCAAGCTCCCGTCTGTATATGGATTAAACGATGGACTGAAAAAAGATTTTACCGATACGTTGGAATATGGCAAAAAAGTATATTGTAAAGCGATGGAATCCCATGAAATAGAGGGCTTTTTAAAAGTCCTTTCGGGAGAATATCTTAAGGCCCGCCTGGCAGGGGATATGATCAGAGATCCCGAGGTTTTGCCGTCAGGATATAATATGTACCAGTTTGATCCACGTATGGTACCAAGCAAGACAGCATCGGACAGGGGAGCGAGAATCTCAGAGAATACAATTAAGGAGTATAAACTGAAGTTTGGAGAATATCCAAAGAGTACGGCCGTAATATTGTGGGGGTTGGAGACTTCCAGGACTCAGGGAGAGACTGTAGGCCAGATACTGAATTATTTAGGTGTCAGGGTCGCAAGCAGGAAAAACATATTTCAGCCTCAATATGAAATAATACCATATGAAGAGCTAAAAAGACCGAGAGTTGATGTTGTTATAAATATGTGCGGCTTTTTTAGGGATATGTTTCCTAATCTTATTGATGATTTAAACAGGATATTTAAGATGGTTGCCGAGCTTGAAGAACCGGAGGAGATAAACTTCTTTAAGGCTCATACTGAAAGGGTTTTCAAAGAACTACTGCAAAAGGGATATTCGAAGGATGAAGCATGGGACCTTTCCACAGCCAGACTGTTTGGCCCCGCCGAATCAGAATACGGCACCGGAATCAGTAAGCTTATAGAGACAAAAAACTGGACCGATGAGAAGCAGATAGGGAAAAAATATACAGAAAGTCTTAAATATGTGTACAGCAAAAACTGCAGGGGCAAGGCAGTCCCTGAACTGCTGAACGCTCATCTTCAGGCAGTTGATATAGTATCTCAGATAAGGAGCAGCCATGAATATGAGGTAACCGACCTTGATCATTATTACGAATATTTCGGAGGGCTTTCGAAATCTGTGGAAATGGCCAAGGGTAAAAAGGCGGTGGTATATATTACGGATACCACGGGTGAAAGGCTTGAGACGGAGACCATAGATAAATCTATCGCAAGGGGGGTTCGTACCCGCCTCTTAAATCCGAAGTGGATAGATGGAATGCTTGAGCATAAATATCATGGAGTCCAGAAAATAAGCAAGAGGTTTGAGAACATCTTAGGATTGGCCGCTACTACCAACAGGGTGGAAAATTGGATATTTGAAGGTCTTCACCACACTTATGTATCCGATGAAAATATGAAAAGGCGCATGAAGGAAAATAATCGATGGGCTTACATGAGCATGATAGAAACGTTGCTCGAATGCAACAAAAGAGGATACTGGAAGGCCAAAAAGAATGAAATCGAAGAGCTGGAAAAGGTTTATCTTGAAGTGGAAGGCGATATTGAAGAAAAATCGTAGGAATTGACAAAGGAGACAGGCTATATGTATAAAGAACAGCATAAAAAAAGTTGTACATTCACGGCACGAAAAAATATGAAAAAGGAAAAAGGCATCCTTGTTGCAAGCTTTGGAACAACCTGCGTAAATGCTTTAAAATCGTGCATTGAAAGCATTGAAAACAGGATTCGGGACTCATATAGCGACTATGAGATAAGAAGAGCATTTACATCGGGCATAGTAATAAAAAAGTTGAAAAACAGATATGGAATGGAAATCTGCGGTGTTGATAAAGCTCTGCAAAAGATGAAAAACGATGGTTTTGAGGAAGTTATTGTACAGCCTCTGCATATTATACCGGGGACCGAATATGAAGATATAAAAGAAGTGGTTGAAAAATATGCAAAGGGGAAAGTATTCAAGAAAATCATGCTTGGGAAGCCAGCATTATTCAGTTATGATGATTATATAGCTGTCGTAAATGCAATAAAGGCACAATTGCCGGTTTTAAGAAGCAATAGTGCTGCTTTACTGATGGCCCATGGGACTTCGCATTTCGCCAATGCATGTTACTGCGAGCTTCAGCTCATGTTCCAGTATGGTAAACTTGGCAATATATATATCGGGACAGTGGAAGGTTATCCGTCCATCCGCGATATAATACCGGTGTTAAAAAGCAGGGGTATTATGGAAGTTAATTTGATGCCTTTTCTGCTAGTTACAGGAAATCATGTAATAAATGATATGGCTGGTGGCGGCAGTGATTCATGGAGCAGTATATTAAAAAGCGAAGGTTTCGCCGTCAATACATATATGCATGGCTTGGGGGAAAATACGGCTTTTCAGCATATATATGTGAAGCATGTGAGGGACTGCATGGATGGGAATTTAGCGAATGAAGTAAGTACACGTTAAGTCGAAGTAAATAATATTGTGGAGGCGGATAGATTGGAAAAAGGATATATACAGGTTTATACGGGAAATGGGAAGGGCAAGACGACTGCTGCCCTCGGGCTTTCATTGAGAGCAGTCTGTGCAGGCAAAAAAGTTTACTTTGCCCAGTTTATCAAGGGTATGAAATACAGCGAGCTGAACGCCGTTAAATTCCTTGACGGATTTTCGATGAAGCAGTATGGAAGGGATTGTTTCATTTATAATAAACCGACTGAAGATGATATCGCTCTGGCAAGGAAGGGGCTAAATGAGTGTGCAAAAATATTATCATCGGGGAAATACGATTTAGTAGTGTTAGATGAAATAAACATAGCGTTATATTATAAACTGTTTACCACAGATGATGTCATCGAAATGCTGAATAATAAGGCTGAAGGAGTGGAGGTCGTTCTTACGGGCAGGTATGCTCCTCCCGAAATAATCGAGAGAGCCGATCTTGTTACTGAGATGAAAGAGATAAAGCACTACTACACAAAGGGAGTAGAAGCGCGTGTGGGAATAGAAAAATAATTAAATGTTGACATATTTTGAAATAGTTTCAGTGTGTCACGATAGTTGGGAGCTGATTTATATGCCGGGAATAATGATACAGGGCACAGCATCATCTGCCGGGAAGAGCCTTATGGCAGCCGGGCTGTGCAGAATATTTTCAAATGATGGCTACAGTGTATGTCCATTTAAATCGCAGAACATGTCCTTGAACTCATATGTAACTATGGAAGGCCTTGAAATGGGAAGGGCTCAGGTATTACAGGCCCAGGCTGCAAGGGTGGAGCCTTCAGTATATATGAACCCCATACTTCTAAAGCCTACATCGGATAGAAAAAGCCAGGTTATAATAAAGGGCAGACCATATATGAATATGGATGCGGTCGAATACTTCGCATATAAACCTAAACTAAAGGGTATGATAAGCGAAGTTTACCATGGACTTGAGGGTAAATTTGATTTTGTAGTCATAGAAGGTGCAGGAAGCCCTGCTGAAATCAACCTTAAGGACAATGATATCGTGAATATGGGGATGGCTGAAATTGCGGATTCCCCGGTTCTGCTTGTGGCGGACATAGACAAGGGTGGGGTGTTCGCATCGATATACGGTACGGTTATGCTGCTTGATGATGATGAGAGGAAAAGGATCAAAGGGATCATTATAAATAAATTCAGGGGTGACAAGTCTATTTTAAAGAGCGGCGTGGATAAGATAGAAGAGCTGGTTAATATTCCTGTCATCGGAATAGTGCCTTATATGTATGTCAAACTCGATGAAGAAGATGGAGCAGTGGATTTTAAGGTCACCGGAAAAGGCGAGGTGCGGATATGTGTCATTAAACTGCCGAGGATATCAAATTTTACTGATTTTGATGCGTTCAAATTTGATGATGACGTGTCATTGAAGTTTATATCTTCTCCGGAGCAGGCAGATAACTGCGATATGCTCATAATTCCAGGAAGCAAGAACACGATAGAGGACTTGAGATGGCTTAAAAGAGCAGGTTTTGAAGATTGCATCGAGTCCTTTAAGGGTATCGTATTCGGCGTATGCGGAGGATACCAAATGATGGGAAGAAAAATAGAAGACAGCGAAGGATGGGAGGTCAACAAAGGGGATGAAGAGGCGGGCCTTGCCATCTTTGATACAGTGACGATGCTTGAGGGCGGTAAGGTAACTTCAAATGTGGAAGGAGAAGCTTTAGGCTGCAGCATCCGCGGATACGAGATACATTCTGGAAAGACATCGGGAAATAAAAAGCCTTTTGTAAATATAAAGCGCTGCGAAGGCAAAGGGACTGATTACTGCGACGGCGATATGAAAGAAGGCAGGTTTTATGGCACATATGTCCATGGGATATTCGATTCCAGCAAGTTCAGGGAAAACGTGCTAAACCTCATAAGAAGGCGGAAGAATATGGGTGAGAGGCAGGGGGCCGATCTCTGGGAAAAAAGAGAGGAAGAGATCGAAAAGCTGGCTTCGACTGTAAAGGAAAACATCGATATGAAATATATATATGGCCTTATGGGGAAAAGCTATGATTGATTTTTTATCTGCACTCATACTTGACTTTTTAATAGGCGATCCATACAGTTTCCCCCATCCGGTAAAGCTTATGGGAAGGTTGATAGCATTTGAAGAGAAAACAGCCCGAAGGCTTTCTAAGAGCAATGGCTGTCTTAAAGCATCCGGAGCCGTGATTGTGCTCGTAAACTTGGCAGTATCTTTTTTGGTTCCGTTTTATATATTAAAGCTTTTGAAAGGGTATTTCCTTTTTTATCACATTATCAATACATATTTTTTGTATACATGCATTGCGGCAGGATGTCTGCAGCGCGAAGCCATGAAGATATACAGATCTCTATCAAAGAGTATTGATGAGGCAAGGTACAAGCTGTCCTTCATAGTAGGCAGGGAGACCAATGATCTTGATGAGAAAGAGATAATAAGGGCGGCTGTGGAAACTGTAGCGGAAAACACATCGGACGGAGTAATAGCGCCGATGCTTTATGCGATGATAGGTGGAGCACCTTTGGCTTTCCTTTATAAAATGGTGAATACCATGGATTCAATGCTCGGATATTTAAATCAAAAATACAAGTATATCGGCTTTTTCCCTGCGAAAACAGATGATCTATTCAATTATTTGCCGTCAAGGCTTACCGGAATCATCATGTGCATTTCATCTGCTTTGAGATTCAATGTTTCTGACGGCTTAAGGATCATGATAAGAGACAGAAAAAACCATAAAAGCCCGAATTGCGCATATCCCGAAGGGGCGGTAGCCGGACTTCTCGGCGTGCAGCTTGGAGGGGACAACATATATTTCGGGGAGGTTGTAAAAAAGCCCAAAATAGGCGACAGGATAAGAGAATTGGAAAGGGACGATATTAAAAAAGCGGTTGAAATCATGTACAGGTCTGAAATACTGGCGGCGTTTATTTACTTTATATTATTGCAGGTGATTTTATGATACACGGTGGGGATTTGGAAACGTACAAAGATAAATACAAGGGAAATATAATCGACTTCAGCAGCAACATAAATCCGCTGGGCCCTCCTCTATGCCTTAAAGGGGAGATGGACAGGGCATATTCGGAGCTTTGCGCATATCCTGACATACATTACAGGGAGCTCAGGCAAAATATCGCCTCATATTTAAAATGCGATGCTAAAGAGGTCATAACAGGCAGCGGCGCTATCGACATTATAAACAACGTTTCCTTGATGTTTAAGAGAGTTGTAGTATTTACTCCTTGCTTTTCAGAGTATATAAAAAGGCCGGCGGTGTTGGGCAAAGATGTTTTAAAGCTGCCTTTGAATGAAAATTTTAAGATAGATACGGTTAAACTGGCGGATAATCTGCAAAGCGGCGATCTTTTGATACTGGGGAATCCCAACAATCCCACGGGCCTTAAGATACCGAGAAAAACACTCATGGAAGTTTATGATATTGTCATGCAAAAGAAGGCTTTTTTGCTTCTGGATGAAGCATTTTTTGAGTTTTGCCCTGCAGGATATGACAGCGTGAAGATATTTAAAGGATCAAAAAATGTCTGTGTCATAAGGGCGGCTACTAAATTTTTTGCACTGCCCGGCATAAGGCTTGGATATGGATTTGCATCTGCTGAATTTGCCCAAGAGTACAGAAATATTGAAATGCCGTGGAGCGTAAACTCATATGCCAACGCGGCGGGAAGATGCATATTCAAGAACAGCGGTTATATAGAACGCACAAAAGAGTACATAAGAAAAGAAAGGGAATATCTTACCTGTGAACTGTCTGAAATAAAATGGATCAGGGTATTTAAAAGCGATGCAAATTTCATACTGCTAAAGCTTCTTGAATACGATGAGGATATTGTATTCGAGAGGCTGATTAAAAACGGGATTATGGTAAGGAAAGCATCTAACTTTGAAGGACTCGACAGAAGATTTATAAGGATTGCCGTGAAAGATCATGATAGCAATAAAAAATTGATAAAGCTTTTGAAGGAATTTGAATAATGGAAGTATGCGCCAGATATCCGGGAAGTTGCGGAGAGATAATACAAGGGCATATTCACGGCAAGGACATGCTTATATCATGCCCGGTCGATCTATTTACCACAGTCAGGGTATTTGAATGCAAAAAACCTGCGAACAGATTTAAATATATAAAATCTTCGGCACTGCTTCATAACATGCTCAAAAGATGGGGTTTAGAGCATCTAAACGGGTTGCTTGATATCGATATAGAATCTTCGATACCGCAGAGTAAGGGCTTTGCAAGTAGTACGGCCGATCTTTGCGGAGTCTATATATGCCTTCTAAAGCTTTTTAAAAGAAAGTACGATATAACGGAAGCTATTGAAGAGTTTGTAAAGATTGAGCCTACAGACAGCATAATATTCAGGGAAATGGCACTGTTTGATTACAAGGATGGCGGATATTATGAACGTATAGGAGATTATTTGAAATTCTATATACTTGCATTTGAAGGCCGCAGGATTATAGATACAGTAGCATACAACAAAAAGAAGCTGCCTAAGCTTTCCGATTTGAGCGACATATTTCCCCTTGTGGAAGAGGGGATAAAATCTGCCGATATATCGAAGATAGCCGTCGCATCGACGGCCAGCATAAAAAGAAATTTAAACAGGTTGCCGTATGATGTATACGGTGCCGTTTTAAATATTTGCAATATCACGGGAGGGCTCGGGATAATCGGCGGTCACAGCGGTGATGTGCTGGGAATAATATATGACGATAAGGAAAGGCTTTTATATGCGGCAGATAGATATAAAGATGCAATAGAGGGATACAAGCCTCATATGCTTGAGACATTGAGGAGGAACGAATATGAAGGGGATTATGATTACAGCCCCGAAGAGCGGCAGCGGGAAAACGATGGTGACGATCGGAATAATCAGAGCTCTCTTAAACATGGGCTTTGATGTCTGTGGTTTTAAAACAGGGCCGGACTATATAGACACCGCCTTTATAAAGGAAGCGTCAAAAAAGGATGCGGGGAACCTCGACATGCACCTTCAAGGAAGGGATGGAGTTAAAAAATCCCTGTATATGGGCGAAGGGGAATATTGCGTGATCGAAGGGGCGATGGGGTATTTTGACGGTTTATACAATACGTTTGAAAATTCAAGCTATGACATATCAAGGCTTCTGGGTGTAAATTCAATACTCGTCTATACTCCGGATAAGGAAATGTTTTCCGCCGTGCCCAAAATAAAGGGAATGGCTGAATTTGAAGGCTCCACAATCAAGGGCGTAATATTGAACAGGGTGAGCGAGAAGGTTTATGGCATGCTGAAAGGTCAGATCGAAAAATATACAGGGCTTTTTGTACTGGGTTATATACCGCAGATTGATGATATAGAGATAAAAAGCAGGCATTTGGGGCTGGTACAGAGCGCAGAGATAGATGACATGGAAGACAGGATAGAAAAAGTTGCATCTGCAATCAGAAAAAATATCGATATGAAGCTTCTCGTAAATCTTATGGAGGATATTTGCGGCATGCCATATGAGCATGTTGAAAAGAGAAACATAAAAGCCGCTGTTGCGATGGATAAGGCTTTTTCCTTTTACTACAGGGAAAATCTGAAGCTTCTTGCAGAGAGCTGCAGCGTCGGGTACTTTTCGCCCATTAAAGATAATTCGCTGCCGGAATGCGATTTTTTGTATATCGGCGGGGGCTATCCCGAGATTTTCAGGCATGAGCTTTCAGGGAATAAAGAAATGCTCTCCTCAATAAAGTCATATGCAAAGGACGGCGGGTGCATATATTGCGAGTGCGGCGGATTTATGTATCTTACGGAACAAATCGAAGACTGCAGCATGGTCGGGATATTCAAGGGCAAAACGATGCTGACAAATAAACTTCAAAGGTTCGGATACATCGATATTCAATTAAAGTCGGACTGCATGATGGGTAAAAGGGGAGATAAGCTTACGGCCCACGAGTTTCATAAATCGATTTCAGATGTTAAAGCCCCTGCATTGTATAGTATAAGGAAAACAATGGGGGATAAGACATGGGAGTGTGGTTATAGTTATAAAAATGTCCTGGCGGGATATCCGCATATAAATTTTTTAGGAAATATGGATGCATATTTATCGATGCTCGACTATGTAGAGCATCACAAAAGGAGATGATGGCATGTATATAAATGATCCGGCCGAAATTGAGAAAAGGAGTATGGAGATCATAGGGCGGGAAATCGGAGATACAAGGTTTGACGGCGATGAACTTACGATTGTAAAGAGGATGATACATACTACTGGCGACTTTGATTACAAGAATATAGCGGTTTTCAGGAACGATGCGGTAGAATCCGGCGTAAAGCTTTTAAAGCATGGCTGCAGGATATTTACCGATACGAGGATGGCATGGTCGGGAATCAACAAAAGAGCCGTCGAAAGGTCGGGTTCTGTTCTGAAATGCTATATAGACGATGAAAGAGCTGCCCACATGGCAAAGGAGAACGGCACCACAAGGTCATATGCGGCGGTGGAGATTGCATCCCGTGAAGCGGTGGACATGTTTGTTATCGGAAATGCACCTACAGCCCTGTGCAGGGTGGGAGAGCTTATAGAAGAAGGAAAAATAAATCCGTCGCTGGTTATCGGCGTGCCTGTAGGATTTGTAGAGGCTGCCGAATCCAAAGAATATATAAGAAAATTCGATGTACCTTCGATAACGACATCGGGGCCAAAGGGAGGAAGCAATGTGGCGGCTTCGATAGTCAATGCCCTGTTGTATATGGCGGTGGGAAGATGAAAGACATATATGTTGTCAAGGAAGGAAAGAGGCTGAGGTGCGGCTATACAACGGGTAGCTGCAGCGCAGCCGCCGCCAAGGCATGCGCGATAATGCTTGAAAGTGGGAGGATAATCGGCAGCGTATCCATAGACACGCCTTATGGCATAAGACTGGATCTGAAAGTTGAAGATCCCCATATATATAATAAGTATGCCTCGTGCTTTATAGTAAAAGACGGCGGAGATGATCCTGATGTGACCGATGGAATCAAAATATATGCAAGGGTTTCGAAAAGGGATGACAGCGATATAGTCATAGACGGAGGAGAGGGCATAGGCAGGATAACAAGAAAAGGGCCTTTCGGGAATATAGGGGACGCTGCAATAAATCCGGTGCCAAGAGCGATGATTAAAGATGAGATAAAAAAGGTTTCAAAATGCGGATTTAATGTGATCATATATGCTCCAAAGGGCGCTGAAATCGGCAAAAAGACATTCAATGAAAACATAGGCATCAAAGGCGGGATATCTATTATAGGTACTTCCGGAATTGTCGAGCCCATGTCCGACCAGGCTCTTTTGAAGACCATATATATCGAAGCGGATGCCATATACGACGAGGGATACAGGGAAATAATACTTTTCCCAGGCAATTATGGAGAAAAGATGGTGGATGAGATGGGGCTTTCAGGGAGGAGGGTCAAAATTTCCAACTTTATCGGGGACTCTGTATTGTACTGCTATAACAAGGGATTTAAAAAGATTACATTAGTCGGCCATATAGGGAAGCTATCGAAACTTTCCGTGGGAGCATTCAATACCCACAGCAGGGTATGCGATGTCAGGATGGAAGCTTTTATTTATTATCTTGCCCTTGCAAAAGCTCCATATGAAGTATTGGAAAAGGTGAAAAGCTGCGCCACGACAGAAGAAGCCCTTGATGTTGTATTTGACAACGGCTTTAGATTTATCCTCCATGATATGATAAAGGGCTGCGTCGACAGAATAAGAAGATATATAAAGGATGACGCATTTGATATTGTTATTTATATGTATTCTATGAAATACGGGGTGCTGAAATGATAAGAGTGATTGGTGCCGGGCCGGGGGATATAAAGTATCTGACGGTCGAGGCTTATGAAATAATAAAATCGTCTGACTGCATCGCGGCTTTCGGCAGGATTTCGAAGATTGCTGAGAAGATGGGAGTTAGTGCAATTAAGGTCAAAAATGTGGAAGATATATTAAAAATAGCGAGGAGGATGAAAAATTTAGACATACTGGCATCAGGAGACCCGTGCTTTTTCGGCATAGCCAAATATCTGAGGGAAAACGGCGTAAAGGTGGATCAGGTGATACCGGGGCTTTCGTCATTTCAGTATATGATGGCAAAGCTTGATAAAAGCTGGGAGAAAGCTTGCTTTATAAGCTTCCATGGCAGGGAGGATGATACCTTTAAGAAAGATTCTGATGGTACTTTTGTCATACTTACCGATAGGCGTCATACTCCCGGGCAGATATCGAAGATGGTTTATGATATGGGGATTTCAGGAAGGATTTATGCGGGCTTTAATCTTTCATATGCCGATGAAAAAATTGTTGTAAAAAATATAGGGGAGGATATAGAAAACTATTCCGACCTTTCTGTGGTGGTGGTTGAGAGTGAGATGGATAAGGGATGAGCAGTTCATAAGAGGGAATATACCCATGACGAAGTTTGAAGTGAGGATTTCTTCAATTGCGGCATTGGAAATTGAGGAGGGAGATACATTAATCGACATAGGCGCTGGGACGGGCTCCATATCGGTGGAAGCTGCTCTTCAAGGTGCCGCTGTTTATGCTGTGGAGGAAAGACATGAAGGGGCGGAGCTTATAAGGCAAAATTCGCTGAAGTTTGATGCATCTATCCATGTGATGGAGGGGAGCGCACCCGAGGCGCTTTTTAATATGCCCGAGTTCAATAAATGTTTTATAGGCGGAAGCGGCGGCAGATTGGTGCAAATATTTGACTGGGCTGACAGCAGCATAAACAAAGGAGGAATTATTGCGGCAAACTTTATAACATTAAAGAATCTGAACATATTTACAACACTTTTGAATGACAGAAGCTATGCCGATATCGAAATAAAGCTGCTGCAGGTATCTAATATAGATAAGATAGGGCTTTTAAAAGCCAGCAACCCGGTATTTGCGGTCAGGGGGAGAAAACGTTGAAGAAAATATATGGTATAGGAGTCGGTCCCGGAGACAGCGATTATATTACATTAAGGGGCTATAAACTTATAAGGGGTGCAGATGTAGTGTTTTTGCCAAGTAACGGGGGGAAAAGCCTGGCGGGCGAAATCGCTGAAAAATTTATAGATGATAAAAAAAGAGTATATATAGAATTTCCAATGGGGAAAGACAACAGCAAAAGATACAAGGAAGCTGCAGATACAGTTGACGACCATTTAAAAGACGGCGGCGAGGGTGTATTTTTGACTTTGGGCGATCCTATGGTTTACAGCACATTTTCATATATCATGACGGAACTTGAAAAGATAGGCATAAATGTCGAGTCAATACCTGGAATATCATCCTTTAATGCTGCCGCAAACCGCATAAAGATGCCTCTGGCATCAAAGGGGCAAAAATTTTACCTGACTGATGGAGATATCGATGAAGATATTTTAAAATATTTTGATACCGTCTGTATATTAAAAACAAGCAGGAATAAGGAGAAGATACTGAATACCCTCGAAAAATGCGGATTTACGTATACATACGTAAGAAGATGCGGATGCTTGAATGAGAAGATACTAAAAAGAGCGGATGAGATTTTAGAAGATGATGATTACATGTCCCTCATATTGGGAAGGAGGATACAAAAATGATTAGTTTTGTGGGTGCCGGCCCGGGCGATGTTGATCTTATAACGGTAAAGGGCAGAAGGATTATTGAAGAAGCCGATATTGTAATATATGCAGGTTCGCTGGTGTCTTACAGGCATCTTGATTTTTGCAGGGAAGGATGCATAAAATACGACAGCTCAAAAATGACTCTTGAAGAGATAATAGATGTGATGAAAAAAGGTTGGAATGAAGGCAAAAATATTGTGAGGCTTCATACCGGAGATCCCACTATATATGGGGCGATTAAAGAACAAATGGACAAGCTAGATGAACTTAATATCGATTATGAGGTTATACCCGGTGTGAGTTCATTCACTGCGAGCTGTGCGGCCATAGGATGTGAATTTACGCTGCCGGGTGTCAGCCAGACAGTCATAATAACAAGACTGGAGGGGAGGACTCCGGTTCCGGATGGCGAAAGCCTTGAGCTTTTAGCGTCCCATAAGTCATCGATGGCGATATTCTTATCCGTTGGCAATATAGATAATGTGATTGAGAAACTAAAAACAGGCTATGGGAGGTCAGATGTGCCTGTTGCCGTTATATACAAGGCTACATGGGAGGACCAGAAGATAATAAAAGGTACACTTGCTGATATAGCAGATAAAGTAAAGTCCGAAGGCATCAAAAATTTTGCCCAGATACTGGTTGGCGACTTTATAAACGGCAGATATGAAAGATCCAGGCTCTATGACCCGTCGTTTTCCCACAGTTTCAGGGAGGCATCGAAATGAAGATCGCTGTGATATCGTTTACGGATGCCGCGTCGGGTATCGCAGGCAGGATATGCTCGGCAATGGAAGGCTCCGACATGTATGACAACAGGAATTGTCACGGGGGAGTCAAATCAAAGATAGGCTCGATATTCAAATCGTACGACGGGATAGTTTTTGTTTGTGCTGTAGGGATAGCGGTCAGGATGATTGCCACCTATATCAGGGATAAGACAAAAGATCCAGCCGTAGTGGTTGTCGACGATATGGGAAGGTTTGCCATAAGCCTTCTGTCCGGACATATAGGCGGTGCAAATGACCTGACAAGGGAAATATCGGCGTTAATCGGAGCGCAGGCCGTGATAACAACGGCTTCTGACTCTAGAGGAATAGAATCGGTGGATATGTTTGCAAAAAGGTGCGGATTTTTTATTGAAAACATGGAGGATGCAAAAAAGATAACTTCCATCATGGTAAATGGAGGGACGATAAGGTTTGTATCCGAGACAGGCGACAGAATAAATTATAGAAATATATCCGATGCCGACTTTGAAGGCAGCATATATGTGACATCGAAGGAGGAAGACATTGCCCGCCCATGCTGCATTTTGAGGCCAAAGGACCTTGCAGTGGGAGTGGGATGCAAGAGAGGCAAGACGAGAAACGATATATTGAATGCCATATATCAGGTATTCAAGGACAATAATCTCAGCGTCAAATCGATAAAGGCGATAGCGAGCATAGATCTGAAAAAAGACGAGAAGGGTATAATAGAAGCCTGCAAATATTTGGGCTGCAGTTTCATTATATTTTCAGCAGAAGATATAAAACGCGTCCAGGACAGATTCAAAAAAAGCGCTTTTGTGGAATCAAAAGTAGGAGTAACTTCGGTATGCGAGCCATGTGCCTTCCTTGCAGGCGGGGATATAATAGTCGGCAAGACATGTATGGATGGCGTGACCGTGGCGGTGGGAAGGGTGATATAGAATGGCAAAACTTTATATTGTAGGGATAGGTCCAGGGTCAGTTGAAAACATGACAATAAAAGCATACAACGCCATAAAAAATTCAGATGTTATCGTAGGCTATACTTTTTATATGGCTCTGGTTGAGGATCTCATCAAGGATAAAGAGGTAATATCGACAGGCATGCATGGGGAGATTGAAAGGTGTGCCATGGCAATCGAAAAGGCAAAGCAGGGATTTAATACTGTGATAATAAGCACCGGCGATGCAGGGCTTTACGGAATGGCAGGACCGGTGATTGAGATGGCGGATGGGATAGATGTGGAAGTCATCCCCGGTGTCACCAGTTCATTCGCGGCGGCGGCAGAGCTTGGGGCTCCGATAATGCATGATTTTTGTACGATAAGTTTAAGCGACCTTTTAACGTCCTGGGATACGATTGAGAAAAGGTTGAAGTGCGCCTGCGAAGGGGATTTTGTAATCGCATTGTACAATCCGAAGAGCAAAGGGAGGAAGGATAATTTAAAAAGGGCGGTGGATATCATATCTGAATATAAAAAAGCGGATACGCCTGTTGGGATTGTGAAAAATGCAGGGAGGGAAGGAAATGAAAAGCGGATAACGACCCTTTCAAATATAGATTATGATTTTGCCGATATGAGGACAGTGCTGATAATCGGAAACAGCGGTACGTATATAAAGGAAGGACACATTATAACTCCGAGGGGGTATAAAATTTGATATGGATAATAGGAGGGACATGTGAGGCGGTCGAGCTTGTAGAAAGGATAGATGACAGATATAAATACATAATAACCGCTGCGACGGAAGTGGAAAGGGAGTTTATCGATAATGGGAATCTCGTCGTATGCCGGATGGATGAGGCCGGCATGGAGGATTTTATAAAACGCAACTCAATAAAGGTTGTCGTCGACGTGTCTCACCCTTATGCATTTGAGGTAACCAAAAATGCAAGGGAAGCCGCTCATAAATGCAATATCGAATATATAAGGTATGTGCGGAAGAAAACAGATGACATGGAAGGCTGTGTATATATGAAATCTATACATGACTGCCTTGAGTTTTTGAAGACTGTAAACGGATGTGTGTTCTTTACGACAGGTTCAAAAAACATAAAGGAATTTGAATCCGTAAGAGGGGAAAACAGGTTTGTATACAGAGTACTGCCTTCAGTGGAAAGTATAAAGGAATGCATGGACAGCAATGTGGTGATGAAGGATATTATCGCATCTCTTGGGCCATATAGTGAAGATTTCAATGCCGCGATGTTTAAAGAATATGGAGCTTTGTATGTTGTCATGAAGGACAGCGGCATTCAGGGAGGTACGGGTGAGAAAATAAGGGCATGCAGAAGGCTTGATATAAAGGCAGTTATAATCGGCCGGAAGGATGAAGAAGGGATAAGCGATATTGACGATATCATAAAAAAATTGGAACATAGGAACTTACAATAAGCAGTCAATAGTATAAAGTATTCAAATCGTAAATAAAATGGAGGGGAAATTTATGAATCTTTTAGAAGAAAGCGTACAAAAAATAAGGCCGGCCGATACCGGCGCAAAAAATGAAGCTAAAAAGAGGCTCGACAGTCTTGCAAAGCCGTTGGGAAGCCTTGGATACCTTGAAGATATTGCTGCTAAAATGGCCGGCATTACAGGAAATGTATGCAGCAAAATACACAAGAAGAATATTGTAGTCATGTGTGCCGACAACGGTGTAGTGAAGGAGGGCGTGAGTACTTGCCCGAAAGAAATTACTGCTGCCATGACGGTGAACTTTACAAGAGGAATAACGGGAGTATGCGTTCTGGCCGACCATGCCGCATCTGACCTGACGGTTGTGGACATAGGGGTGGATGCCAGAATAGTGCATCCCGGAGTATTGGACAAGAAGATAGCATTTGGCACAAATGATATAGCAAAGGGTCCAGCAATGACCAGAGATCAAGCAGTCAAAGCCGTTGAGACGGGGATAGAAATTGTAGATGACCTTGTAAGGCGTGGATATGACCTCATCGGTACTGGAGAGATGGGGATAGGCAATACCACAACCAGCACGGCGGTATTATGCGCTCTTTCCAATCTTTCACCTGATGTTGTCACCGGAAAAGGTGCCGGTCTTACCGACGCCCAGTTTGAAAATAAAAAAGCGGTTATAAAAAAGGCACTTGCAGTAAACAGCCCCAAAAGGGACGATGTTATCGATGTGCTGTCAAAAGTCGGGGGCTTTGACATTGCCGGCATGTGTGGATGTTTCATAGGTGCTGCAAAGAACAGGGTACCCATAGTAATAGATGGATTTATATCATCGGCGGCGGCATTGTGTGCCTATAGAATTAATCCAATAGTGAGGGATTTCATGTTTCCATCGCATCTATCGGCAGAACCGGGTGCGGTATATATGATGAAGGAGCTTGGGCTTGACCCAATACTAAATCTGAAGATGAGACTGGGAGAGGGTACCGGTTGTGCTCTGGCATTCGAAATAATTGAGGCAGCCTTGCACATGATAGAATGCATGGGTACGTTTGATGATGCCGCCATAGCCGATGACTTTCTGGTAGATATAAGGTGATAGATATGAAGAGTGTATTGGTAACAGGAGGAGCCAGGAGCGGTAAAAGTTCGTTTGCAGAGTCGATATACAATGGAAAAACCGATGTGGTATATATAGCTACGTCGAAAGTAACCGATCGGGAGATGGAAGAAAGGGTTAAACTTCACAGAAAACAGCGGCCGAAAGATTGGATAACATATGAAGGATACCATAATATAGACGATGCGGTGAAAGGTTCAAGAAACTATATCCTCGATTGCCTGACTGTTATGACATCGAATATAATGTTTGAATACACTAAAGATTGCCAGGTTATAACCCATTTGATGCAGAAAGAGGTAGAGGACAGTGTAGTAGGAGAGATTGAAAGGCTGATGGATAGGGTACGGCTTATCGATGGCAATATCGTGATGGTTACAAACGAAGTAGGATATGGAATTGTTCCTGATAACCATATAGCGAGGGTTTTCAGGGATATATCGGGGAGGGTGAACAGAAGGGTGGCCGCCATGTGCAGTGAAGTTTATCTGGTATGCTGCGGCATACCCGTCAGGATAAAATGATAAAATCATTTGTTTTAATGATGCAGTTTTTTACCCGGCTGCCCATCAATATCGAGATAGACGTCAAAAGGGAGACTGTCATAAAAGGCACTGTTTTTTTACCGTTAATAGGTATGATAGTAGGGTTTGGCTCATATCTGGCATATTACATAGCAGGGTTAATAAACAGAGATGCAGCGGCTTTAGCCGCTGTAATCGTTATGTTTCTTATAACCGGCGGACTTCATGTAGACGGTCTGTCGGATACGACCGATGGTTTCTTTTCGGCAAGAAGCAAGGACAGGATACTGGAAATAATGAAGGACAGCAGGGTGGGATCGTTCGGAGTAATAGCCATAGTATTCGATATACTTGCAAAATATGTGCTTATAAAAAATACTTCCCCGGATATCGCTGCATATTCGTTGATACTGTCATGCGGCTGTGCACGCTCTTCAATGTCTTTGCTTTTTGGAATAGGAAAAAGTGCGCGCCCGGGCGGTATGGGGGATATGTTTTTAAATAAAGGATCATTTAAATACTTTATAGCGAGTTCATTGATTTTTGGAATAATAGGTTTTTACATGGCCGGTTATGTGTTTATGATATCATTTTTTGCATGCTTGTTGCTGTCGCTTTTGATGATGATGAAGTCGGACAGGATAATAGGAGGACTGACAGGGGATGTGTTCGGCACGATTTGTGAGCTTGCAGAGATATTGAGTCTGGCTATATTTATGGGAGTGAGGATATGAATATTGTATTTGTAAGGCACGGTAGGATATGCATATCGAAACAGCGAAGGTATATTGGAAGAGAGGATGTCAGGCTTTTGCCCGAGGGATTTGATGACATCAAAAAACTGAAAAATTATATTGAATGTATAAGCTTTGGGACTGTATACTCCAGTCCGCTTTTGAGAGCAAAGCAAAGCGCCGCGATTCTGTCGGACAAATATATTACAGATGAAAGACTTATGGAGGCAAATTTTGGCATATTTGAAGGGAAGACATATGAGGAAATTTGTTCAAAATTTCCTGTAGAATGCGAAAAATGGGCGAATGATTATGTAAATTATAATATCCCGGAAGGTGAAAGCTTGAGCGTGTTATTTGACAGGGTAGAGAACTTCCTGGATGATATATCGAAGAAAGATGGCAACATACTGGCAGTCACCCATGAGGGAGTGATACGGTGTGCACTGTCATTAGCCGTGGGAAACAGAGATTGCTTCTTCAAATTCCGTACCGGATATGGCAGGTTTGCCGTGGTGTCGATAGATAATGGGTACATGTATATAAGGGCAGTAAACGGATTGTTTAATTTGAAAGAAATATTATGAATGTAAATACGATGTTATAAGATTATACATAGGATGTAAGCGCGATGTGCAGCAGCTGTATTGAAAATCGGATGGAAGGGCGAATGTTTCATTAAATGGCGGTAATCCTATTAATGAATCAATGAGCATAGCAAATATGATTGCCGCCGAAGGGATCAAATCCTTTGTAATAGATACGGAAAGAGATTTTGTCAGGCTTGAACTTGTGCATAGAATTGCAAATGCCATGAATGCCGAGTATTTTAAACTGGAAAATTTATAGTTATCACCCCCCTATAAACAAGATACATTACGTATTTGTTATATAGGGAGTGATAAAATGAGAGTGGATTCAGTTGTCAAATCCTATAATATGATCAGAAGAGAACCAAATAGCAAATACGAAAACAATCGGATAAGAAATGATAAACATACCAGTTTATTCAGTTACATTTTGGCAGAACAAATCAAAAAAGCTGGCAAACGTTAGGTCAGATAATAATATAGGTTCATGGAATCGGCCTGAAAATATATATATTTTTCAGGCCGATTCAGCTTTTGTTAAAGCCATTTTCTACAAAATAAACGAGGGTCCATATTAATTATTCTTTTTGAAATATGCGTGCTATGCATAGCACTATCATCATTTCTGCTATTACTATGCAAAGGTTCAACGCCAGAGGGAGCGCACGGCTAATCTGTGAGAGCTGACCTGCTATCCAACCCGCAGGTGTACTTGTAAATAAAATTGCGGCGAAGATAAGGCTGTTTGTGCGTGCTCGTTCCTCTGAGGGAATGCTTATTGACATAAGTGATTCACATAAGGGTCCGAGGATGGCGAGCGCAAATGCTTCACATATCGCTGAGAAAAACACTGCCCAAAGCGCATAAACACCCATTGGTTGGCATACTAATAATACGATCAATCCCAGCATATGTGAACCCAGTCCGGTGAGAAGCGGCCGTTGGATCGAGCGAAGGCTAAGATGTGAGGTAATAAACAGATAGACCGATATTGTAATGATAGCTTTCACCAGTGGGAATAGAGAGAGCATAGAATTACTTATGCCATATGCGGCTGTGATAAACAAGGACCAGAAAGTGGCCTCTACGGTATTAAAACAGGTCATCAGTATCATAAGCATCACGTACAGCAATATGCGTGACTGCCGGATAGCAGAAGCAAACGCGTTCCAGTTGCCGAAAGTCAGCGAGAATAAATGGTGCCCTTTGCATTCTTCTATACGCTGATTGCCTATATCACTTTCGTTTGACATATGGTACTGTAATATAAACTTTGTGGTCATCATCACCATAGATAGAATATACAATATGCGCATGGTCGGTACAAGCGTAAACCGGTCAATGAAGAAACCTACTATCGGTGAAATGAATCCTGCCACTAATCCAAAAAGATTGAGTATGGTATAAATATTGATGAGTTGATCGGGATCGCCATCTTCGATAATCATGCAGCTGAAGCTGTTGCCGGTTACACGCCACATGCTGTTGAAAAATACTGCCAGCATAAAGTACAAATAGCCATGTGCATCTGCCCAAAGTATACAAGGGATAGTCCAGCTGAGCAGGCCAAATACAAGCATCATGCGGCGTCTGCCGTATTTATCTATGATTGCGCCCGAAAATAATCCCCATATGAATTGCATAGCAAGGCCAAAACTGGCAACCGTGCCGATCTGTACATCGTTCAAGCCGACTTCAGCCATATATATCGATACGAACGGCAAAATAAGGTTATTAGGAATTGCCCATAAAGGTTCTGTTACAACGCAGGCCCTTTGGTTTCCTTTAAGATAGCGCAAAGTTTGCCGTATAGAATGATTAAATTTCATATTAATTTTCTCCTTTTAATTTATTATAGGCATCAACTCCTTTCAAAAAATATTGACCGGGTAAATATATTGGGATTAAACTGCATAAATGAAACATAATAAACATTTTTAACCTCGCAGCGTTTGCTAATATTAAAATCAAATATTACTGTATAATTATAGCATGATGCAAGATATTATGTTCATATTTTCCAGTTAAAAAATTGGATGAAAACAGGAAAAAAGTTGTACGAAAGAGTTTTATTAAAAATAAGATTATTTTAAATACTTTTACCAAAATTTATATCCAGGTGATATAATATAATCTGTGATGTATAGATATTTTTATTTGCAAATCAGATACGCCTTAAATTTAATTTTCAAGGAGTATCAAATAACTACTAAGGGGGTCGTATAAATGAATTGGGTAATAGTATCTATAATTCTTTCATTCGCAGCTCTGGGCGTAGCAGGTTATTTTTACTGGTGGGTAGTTTCACAACCCGAAGGAAGCAAGGAGTCTGAAGATATAGGGCTGCTTATAAGAAATGGGGCAAACACTTTTCTTAAAAGAGAGTACATGGTACTTGCTAAATTCGTCGGCATTGTCGCAGTTATCATATTAATTTTTTTACCTGAACCGATATGGGCTCATTCGCCTCTCGGCAATCTTCAGGCGGCGATAGCATATATATTAGGCTCGGTTCTTTCGGCATGCGCAGGTAAAATGGGAATGCAAGTCGCAACCATTGCAAATGTAAAAGCGGTAAATGCAGCGAAGAAAGGGTTGAATCCGGCTTTTAACATAGGTTTCCGCGGTGGTGCCGTTATGGGCATGGCGGTAATCGGGGTATGCCTTTTTGGAACAAGTGTAATATATGCTCTTACTAAAGATATTACAACATCTTTGATGTTCAGCTTTGGAGCAAGTTCTCTGGCCTTGTTTGCAAAAGCCGGAGGAGGAATTTACACAAAGACTGCAGATATAAGTGCGGACCTTGTGGGTAAGGTGGAACTGGGGATTCCGGAGGATGACCCGAGAAATCCTGCTGTTATCGCCGACAATGTCGGAGATAATGTAGGTGATGTTGCAGGGATGGGTGCCGATCTCTTCGATTCAAATGTGGCATCAATAACTGCAGCTATTGTAATAGGTATGTCCATTGGACAGGTAAATATAGTATTCTGTTATGCAGCTCTTGGGCTTCTGGCTTCGATACTCGGAATCTTCTGCGTAAGAATCGGTAAAAAGGGAGACCCGAGCAATGCACTGAACAATGGTACGTATATTACCACAGTTATTTACGTTTTACTGACACTTTTGGCTTCACTGTTGTTTAAATATAATCTTCGTATTTGGGGAGCTACGGCTGTAGGTCTCGTCGTTGGAGTAATAATCGGTATAACTTCTGATTATTATACATCTGATGACAAGAAACCTGTAAAACTTGTGGCGGAATCCTCAAAGACTGGACCTGCATTTACAATTATTACAGGATTTTCTTATGGATTTCTGAGCGCGCTGCCTGCTCTTATAGGGATAGGCGTGGCTTCGCTTATAGCATATAAACTCTGTGAACCTCTGGGCGGAAGTTATCCTATGTTCGGAATAAGCATGGCAGCCCTTGGAATGTTATCGATAGTGGGTATGGTTGTTTCGAATGATGCATATGGTCCTATAGTTGACAATGCAAGAGGACTTGCAGAGATGACAGGTCTCGGAGATGATGTACTTGATGTAACCGACCAGCTGGATTCGGCAGGCAATACCGCAAAGGCGATAACAAAGGGATTTGCAATAGGCGCTGCTGGATTAACTGTCATTGCACTGCTCGGTTCTTACCAGGAAATTGTTGCCAGCGCAACGGGCAATACGATACAGTTCAATCTTATGAACCCAATGGTATTTTTCGGGGTATTGGTCGGAGTTGCTATACCGGCAGTTTTCTCAGCCATGTTAATGCTCGGTGTAAACCGCAATGCTGAGAGGATGGTTGCTGAAATACACAGGCAGTTTACGGATATACCCGGTCTGAAAGAAGGAAAGCCCGGCGTAGTTCCTGAATACAACAAATGTATCGATATTGCCGCTATAGGTTCTCTGAAAGAATTGATACCTGCAGGTCTTATAGTGATAATTGCAACGCTGATCGTTGGATTTATAGGCGGTATAAATGCAATTGGTGGATATCTGGCAGGCAATATAATGTCAGGGCTTTTGATTGCGCTCATGATGGCAAATGCCGGAGGTCTATGGGATAATTCCAAGAAGTTTATAGAATCCGGACATTTCGGAGGAAAAGGTTCTGCAGCCCACAAAGCGGCAGTTATAGGAGATACCGTCGGTGATCCTTTCAAGGATACGGCAGGTCCTTCGCTTAACACACAGATTACAGTTGTGTCGCTGGTGGCATCCATTACTGCAAGGCTGTTCCTGAAATTTTCACTTTTCAAATAGACGAATGGAATTCACAGATATTATAAATAAAAAAGGAACACTGAGGTTTTAATCAAACTTCAGTGTTCCTTTTTTATTTATATAGAAAGCCTGGATATTCAATTACTTATCTCGGATACTTATCTCTGATTTTGAAAGTTTACTATTTATTTCAAATTGTCATATTAATCTTGAATTTTGTCAATTTACTTTTTAAAATCCCTATGATTAAATGGGAAATAAGGATTTGGTGCGCACTAATACCGAAGAATAAGATAAGGGGGATAAATGATGAACTGTTCAAATAAAGGATTTAAATTCATTTCTATCTTTTTAGTTTCATTGCTGGTTCTAAGCACTCTATCGGGTTGCGGAAAAAAGCAACCTGCAGCTGCTGGCAGCTCAGATACGGGAGCAGGAATTAAGGTGACATATCCTATGAAGACGAATGTTGCGCTGAAATATTGGTGGAACTGGTCAAATCAGTATGCCAAGAGTCTAAATGAAGCTCCCATAGCAAAGGAATTGCAGAAAAAAACGGGGATAAAGGTAACATATATAAACCCTGGTGCATCTACAGCAGGTGATGCTTTCAATCTTATGCTGGCATCCGGTGATCTTCCGGATATAATAGAGTGGAACTGGGCAGGTTTTCCCGGCGGGCCAGAAAAGGCCATGAATGATGGCTACATTATAAAGCTAAATGATATTATAAATAAGTATGCTCCCAATCTTAAGGCATATTATGCGGCCAACCCCGACAGAGAAAAAATGGTAAAGACGGATTCGGGAAATTTCTATAATTTTCCGTTTTTTAGAGAAGATGAAATGCAACTTGCGTGGTATGGTCCTATAATGAGGCAAGACTGGCTGGATGATCTTGGACTGCAGGTGCCTACTACCATGGACGAATGGCACGATACACTTAAGGCATTCAAGGAGAAAAAAGGTGCGACAGCTCCTCTGACGGTAGACAGTGGATTATGGTATTTCCAGGTTGGCGCTTTTGCAGGTGCATACGGAGTTAAAAAAGATTTTTATCTGGAAAACGGGAAGGTAACTTATGGCCCTATTCAACCGGGTTATAAAGAGTTCTTGGCTGCCATGAAAGAATGGTATTCCGAAGGATTGCTTGATAAAAATTTTTCAACTTCAGATGGAAAAATCGTCAATGCAAATATGACCAGCGGAAAATCAGGTGCATCGCTTGGCGGTTCCGGAGGCGGACTTGGGGCATGGATGCAGACAATGAAGGACAAGGATCCCAAATATAAGCTTGTTGGTACACCTTATCCTGTATTAAACAAAGGCGACAGGGCAAAATTCGGACAGAGGGATCCTTATGGCAACAGCGATGGCGCAGCGATAACTACAAAATGCAAGAATGTTGAAATCGCAGCGAGGTATCTGGATTATCCATATTCAAAGGAAGGGCATATGGTTGCAAATTTCGGCATCGAAGGCGAATCATATAAGATGGTAAATGGTGAACCTCAATATACCGATATAATAACCAATAATCCGAATAAATTGACAAGGACTGACGCATTGAATTTATATACACTTATAAGAGGAAGCGGTCCGGCTGAACAGGATAAGCGATTAGTACAATGTGAATCTGGTTCACCTGAGCAATTAGCAGCCAAAAATAATTGGAAGAATACTGACCAGGCAAAACATGATATACAATATATATGCTTTACCCAGCAGGAATCAAGCGATATGGCAAAGATAATGGCTGATGTAAATACGCTTGTCAACGAAATGACAATAAAGTTCATTATGGGTACAACTCCTCTTGATGATTTTGACAAATTCGTAAAACAGATTAAAGATTTCGGTATTGATAAAGCAATATCAATAGAGCAGGCAGCCGTGGACAGATACAATAAAAGATAGTAATATTTCAACAATTATACAGTCTTTGAGTATTGTCAGAGATTTTTCTCTGACAATACTATTCTAAAGCCTTTGCGTATGAGGATGTGATGATATGATGAATCAAAAAAATTTAAAAATCCAAAGCCCCAAAAATGAATATGAAACTTATCATATGAGCACAAGGAAAGCCGGAGTCATACAGAATATAAAAAAAGATTTTAAGGCAAACAGGGAACTCTATTATATTTCTTTTATTATTATTGCATATTATCTTATTTTCTGTTATAAACCGATGCTTGGTGCCGTAATAGCTTTTAAAGACTATGTACCTATGAAGGGGATATGGAAAAGCCAATGGGTAGGATTCAAATATTTCAGGGATTTTTTTCAAAGCCCATATTTTGTAAGGCTTATCAGGAATACGATATGGCTAAGTTTAAATTCGCTGATATTTGGATTCCCGGCTCCTATAATACTTGCACTTTTAATAAATGAAATTGGAAATAAATTCTTTAAAAGATCCATACAAACTATAACATATCTGCCACACTTTATCTCAATGGTAGTAATCTGCGGCATTATTAAGGATTTTACATCCGATACGGGAGTAATAAATTATTTTATTTCCGCACTGGGCGGTAAGCCTGTGACAATGCTTTCGGTACCCAAACTGTTCATGCCGGTCTATGTTATATCAGGAATCTGGCAGGAAGTAGGCTGGGGGTCGATTATATACCTTGCGGCCCTTACAGGCATAGATCCTCAATTATACGAAGCATCGTATATGGATGGAGCAAACAGATGGAAACAGACGATCTATATTACGCTTCCGGGAATTGCTCCGACTATTATAATACTTTTTATACTGAGAATGGGCAGCCTTTTAAATGTTGGATTTGAAAAAATATTACTCCTTTATAACCCTGGGATATATGAAACGGCCGATGTAATATCTACATATGTTTACAGGAAGGGCCTGCTTGAGTTTAACTGGGGTTTCAGCACTGCAGTAGGATTATTGAATTCCGTAATCAATTTCTTTTTTTTAATTGCTGCAAATACAATTAGCAGGAAAGTAAACGATACAAGTCTGTGGTAGGAGGCAAAATATGAGGATTAAAAAAACACCTGGTGAGAAGGTATTCACTGTTTTCAATATATTATTTATGATAATTATGATTATTATGACGCTGTATCCCATGTTATATGTATTGTTTGCCTCTGTTAGTGATTCCGACGCAATAATGAGGTATACAGGGCCGTTATTAAAGCCAATAGGATTTACTCTGGCTGCATATAAAAGAGTATTTCAGTATCCGATGGTTTTAAGATCGCTTGTAAATTCAATAATAATTGTTTTAATGGGGACGTCAATAAATATATTTATGACATCTCTCGGTGCATATGTGCTTTCGCGAAAGCACTTCTATATAAAAAATGCAATGATGGTGCTTATTGTAATCACGATGTATTTCAGCGGCGGCCTTGTGCCGCAGTATTTGAATGTAAAAGAGCTGGGAATGCTCGACACCTATTGGGCCATTATAATTCCCGGGGCAATAAGCACATGGAATCTTATCATAATGAGAACGTCGTTTCTAAGCATACCCGATAGCCTTGAAGAATCGGCCAAGCTTGATGGCGCAAAACATATAGATATATTGTTTAAAATAGTTATACCTCTGGCTATGCCGACTATTGCGGTAATGATTCTTTTTTATGGTGTCGGGCACTGGAATTCCTGGTTTTCAGCCATGATATATTTGAAAACGAGGGATAAATTTCCGATGCAGCTTATACTAAGGGAAATATTGATATTGAATGATACATCAAGCGGCGGAATGCAGGGGAACAGTACGATTGATGATGTTCAGAAGATCGGTGAGACTATTAAGTATGCGTTAATCATTGTCGCAACCGTACCTATACTTGTGGTATATCCATTCCTCCAGAAATACTTTGTTAACGGTGTTATGATCGGAGCTTTAAAGGAATAAGCAGTTCCTAAAGGCAAATCGGTGTAAGTTTAATCTGGAAGATAACTGTTTAAAACAATATGAATTTTTATATAAATCGAATAAAAAGTACTCTTTCTAAACGATAATTGAAATAGATAAATTATTGACTTATGTAAGAAAGAGCACTTTTTTATATAGAAAAGAATAAAATTCCCATCAAAATGTTATTTTTGCTATTTGCGATGTTGTCAGGATGTAAAAACAATCTTTGTTTGAAGGGAGCTTTATTATTAATGATAAATATCAAGCATATTCATAAAAAGCATGGGGTGATCTTTAACTGGTTTCTTTCATACATGATTATATTGATTATACCTACATTAATAATAGGTATATCGAACATTGCAACAATTAATATTGTGGAAGAAGAAATAAATAAATCGGATTTATTTATATTAAAAAGGGTACAGAATAATATAGACAATCTTCTCTATAACGCCCAACAGTTAAGTAATGAAATCTGTTTTAATGATAATATACAGAAGATATTAACATATAATAAATCTTCTAATATCAATTATTATATAATCCACAAGGCTGTAGAAGATCTAAGATCATATAAAGATTCAACGGATTTGATCAATAACTACTATATTTATTTTAAAGATATAGACATAGTCATATCGCCGGACGGGAGCACTGATGAAAAGACATTCTATAAATCCTACTATGAAGATAGCAAGAAGTTTTCATACAATACGTGGCATGAAACGAACAGGGGATATTATGCCCAAAGATGCGTGTTACTTAAAAATCCAAATAATGATTATATGACTTTTCTGTATGGACGTTCGCTTCCCTTGTTGGAGAAATCTTCACCGATGGCCAGCATATTTGTAATGTTGGATGATTCTATGTTTGCACGACAAATAGACAATGCAAATATAATCGGCAATGATATTATATTTGTAACTGATAAAAATGACAATGTCATATATTCCTCAAATAAAAACGCCGATCTTAAAAGTTTTGGGCTAAAGACTTCAGATAAACCCAACGGCTTATTCCGCAAGAAAATAAATGGACATAGTTTTGTCGTTTCGTA
The DNA here is from genome assembly GCA_030016385.1 of Clostridiales bacterium. Lineage (NCBI taxonomy): Bacteria > Bacillati > Bacillota > Clostridia > Eubacteriales > Clostridiales bacterium. The sequence continues at coordinate 42,908 of JASEJN010000001.1, forward strand.
TATTAATTCACGATATTTTGGGTTCAGATATATAATTGCCGTTCCATATGCCGACTTTTGGCAAAAAGCCCAATATGTAAAGAAATATGCTTTAATCAGTTTCCTGCTGTGTCTGTCAATAGGAGGCATTGTAACCGCTTTATTAATTATAAAAAATTATAATCCTATTAGGAAACTGGTAAAAAGTTTGGAACCGCTATCTTCATCTACTTATGCGTCCAGCAGTGATGAGTATTCTTTTATAAAAAATGCATTATCCAGTATCTCAAATAATAAGCAAGATATAGAGAAAAAACTTGAAAGCCAGAACAAGGTCCTCAAATGCGAATTAATTAGAAACATTTTGAAAGGCAGATTTGAAAATGAATATATTATAAATGAATACTTATCCATATGTGGTATCAATTTTGATACTCAATATTTTCTGGTAATTTTATTGTATATTAATGATGCAAAGAAAGATGATTTAAAAGGCTGCAGTAAATTAAACTTAAGAGATAAAATAAAAAAAGTGCTGGAGGGCCGATATAATGTATACTTTACAGAAGATGACAATATGAATATATGCTTAATCAACTTTAAAGAAGAACCGGCGGATGGCTCCGTTAAGGACATAGTCGATGAAATAAGCAAAATACAGGGATATATAGCCGGTAATTATAAAATAAATTTTTCATTGTCTGCAGGCAATATTCATGATGGGATTTATGGCATCAGCAAATCATATAATGAGTCCGCAGAGGCTATGGATTATAAAATGGTGATGAGGATTGAAGGAAGTCTTTGCTATTCCGATATTCAAAAATTGCCCGAAAACAATACAAAATGTTCTTTTAAAAAAGAATTAAATCTTATCAATCAGATGATAGAATCCGGAAATATTGAAAGTGCGCTGGATGAATTATTCAATAGTTTATTTATGAACAGGCATTTTTCGCTGGAAATGAGCAAATGCTTTAAAATGAATATAATGAGCACATTGACAAAAATAGTAAACGATATGGATAATATTGAAAGCAGGAAATATGTAAATTTGATATCAAATATTGAACAGATAATGGAATGTGAAAGCAAAGACGAGATAAAGCAAAAGATAATATACATTATAGATTCTGTTAGAAAGTATGTAAATTGCAAAAAAGATAGGCATAAAAAATCCGATCTGCAAAATAAGATAATTAAATATATTGCAAAAAATTACAATGATCCGGATTTAAACGTATCGGCAGTGGCTGAACATTTGGGTATGCACCCTGTGTATATTTCCCAGGCATTCAAGGAGCAAAGCGGCCAGAGCATACTTGATTATATACATAAAATAAGAATTGAAAAAGCAAAAGAGATTTTAAAATGTCCGGAGAATACCATCGAAAAGGCGGCTAATGATGTGGGTTATGCAAACGTCAGAACGTTTATCAGGGTATTTAAAAAATATGAAGGTATCAATCCGGGATTATATAAGGATATTATGAGAGATAAATGATGGATCAAAGGAAGGTTGGCGTGGAGAGCATATTAAAATACGGAAAATTTAAATAAATACTTGATAGTTGTGATTGACATTAAAAGGATTTGCAAAGATAGTGTAGAATATACAAAATGTACCTTATATAATCGCAAAGAAGATGAAATTATGTGTGATACGATGGTAGCTTTAGGTAATTGTACAAAAGACGGTTCAGTAATATTTGCCAAAAACAGTGACAGACAGCCTAATGAGCCCCATATAATCGTAAGAGTACCGCGCTCAAAACATGCCCTTGGAGAAAAAGTAAAATGTACATATATTGAAATCGAACAAGTGGAAGAAACATATGAAGTACTGCTGCTCAAACCGTCATGGATTTGGGGATGTGAAATGGGCTGCAATGAATTCGGACTCAATATAGGAAATGAAGCGGTTTTTACGAAAGAAAAGGAAGGAAAAGACAGTCTGACCGGCATGGATATGATAAGAATTGCCCTTGAGAGGTGCAAAACTTCTGATGAGGCACTTGATATGATAATTTATCTTTTAGGCAAATATGGGCAGGGTGGAAATTGCGGATACGAAAAAAAGTTTACATATCACAACTCGTTTCTTATTGCAGATAAAAAATCTGCATGGGTAATAGAAACTGCCGGAAAATATTGGGCAGCCGAAAAAGTTACGGGTGTAAGGAATATATCCAATTGCCTGACCATAGGAAATAAATTTGACAAGTGTCACCCTGATCTAATAAAGCATGCCGTGGATAAGGGCTGGTGCAAGGATGAAAGGGATTTTAACTTTGCAAAGTGCTACAGCAACCGGGTTATTACCAAATTCAGCGGTTCAAAGAGCAGGTTCAGTACGGCCAGAGATATGCTAAACAGGGAAAAGGGCAGCATAACGGTGGATATAATGAAACAGATGCTTAGAAGCCATGAAGGCGCCATGGATGGCAGGCAATTCAGCAGAGGTTCTTTAAAAAGTATCTGCATGCACGGCGGATTGCCGATAGGGGACCATACGACGGGGAGTTATATAGCATCTCTTAACGATAGACTCTGCACATACTGGATAACGGGAGCTTCTACCCCGTGTATTTCAATATTTAAACCTTTCTGGATGATAGACGGCGAACATATGTCATTTAAAGAAAATGAGAAAGAAAAAGCAATAGAATATTGGAGGAAAAGAGAAAAGCTCCACAGGCTATTTATAGAGAACAGAATTTCTGATGTCGATTCATATTATACCGGAAGAGATAATCTGGAGAATAGTTTTTCAAAAATGGCAAATATGATTGAGGCTGAAAATTTAAATTCTACAAGATGTATGGAGATAATGGACTATGCCATGAAAAAGGAGGAAGAGTTTATAGATCTGTTTATAAATAAATACCGTAAGAATACGCCTCATATAAAGGGCAGCCCTTATTTTAAATTTTATTGGAGGAAGCAAATAAATAGTTTTTTAAAAGGCATGTGAACAGATGAACCGGGCACTAATAATACATTATTGCAAAGATAAATAAGGAGGAAAAGAATAATGCTTGACGCTGTAAAACGCAATCGATACTATTTTGGACTTGGGACTGTAGGCAGGGATATGCTTTATTCAATGGTAAGCATGTATCTTATGGTATATCTTACAGAGATACTTGATCTTCCTGATTCAACGATGTGGTGGATGACGGGGGCGTTTACGATTTTGCGTATATTCGATGCCGTGAATGATCCTTTCATGGGTTTTTTGGTAGATAATACGAATACCCGATTTGGCAAATTTAAGCCGTGGATAGCAATAGGCGGCTTGCTTGGCGGCATTTTGACGGTGTTGTTCTTTACAGACTTAGGGTTTACAGGTGCGGGTTACGTAATTTCGTTCGTAATTATATATCTGTTATGGGATTTTGTGTATGGTGCCAATGATATTGCATACTGGTCCATGCTCCCGTCATTGACCATAGACCAGAGGGAACGTGAAAAAACCGGTTCGTTTGCACGAATATGTGCCAATGTCGGAATGTATGCTGTAGTAGTCGGCATACTCCCGATAACAAACGCTCTCGGCGGCGACAAAAGGGCGTGGTTTATCTTTGCAGTGGCTGTTGTAGCCATAATGTGGGCATTTTTATGTTTTACACTCTTTGGAGTAAGAGAGGACCGTGCATTGTACAAAAAAGAAAAAAGGACATCTATAAAAGAGATGTTCTCAGTACTTTTTAAAAATGATCAGCTTATATATGTTGCAATTTCCATGGGTCTGTTCATGATAGGGTACTGTACCACTACAAGCTTTGGCGTATATTTCTTCAAGTATGCTTTTAAGGATGAGAACATGTATCCTGTATTTGCAGGTATTTTAGGAGTATCTCAGCTTTTGGCGCTGTCCATATTTCCGGTGTTCCCTAAAATGTACAGCCGCAAACAGATATATGCTTTTTCGACAGTCATGGTAATACTCGGATATATAGTATTCTTCGTATCTCCTATGAATATGCTGTTCATCGGTATTGCGGGTGTACTGCTCTTTGTAGGCCAAGCCTTTATAGAAATGCTGATGCTGATGTTTCTCGCTGACAGCGTAGAGTACGGGCAGTGGAAACTTGGTCACCGCAACGAGAGCATTACTTTTTCAGTACAGCCTTTTATCAACAAGATAGGCGGAGCAATTGCCAGCGGTATCGTAGGAATTACGCTTATTATTTCAGGTATCAACTCGGCAGCTACTTCAAACGATGTTACATCAGCGGGCCTTACCATTATGAAAACATCGATGCTGATTCTGCCGCTTATATTTATTGTGGGCGGGTATATTATATACCGCTCTAAATTCAAAATTGACGAGGAAATGTTTAAAAAAATCATATCAGATCTTACAAAACGCGGCGATTTAAATATAGGGAGTGAGAAAAATGTTGACAATAGATAATCGCATCAAAGATGTCTATGCCAATCCTGTCGGCCATGATATAATTCAAGAAATACTCCTCCAAATGGGGCATGGCGATATTATCATCAAAAATCCCATTATCGGCAATATTAAGCTCAAAGCTCTGCCAAAACTTTCCATGGGACATGTGGATAAAAGTCTTCTTGATACGCTTCTTGAACTTGTGAACAGTGAAACTGATGTGCCAAAAAGCGATGACGGTCCTGTTGCTCATGCATGGTGGAAGGAAGCAGTATTTTATCAGGTTTATCCCCGCAGTTTTAAAGACAGCAATAATGACGGCATAGGGGATCTGGGCGGCATATTGGAAAAGCTTGACTATATAAAAGGCCTTGGAGTGGATGCCATATGGCTCTCTCCAATTTATGATTCGCCTAATGATGACAATGGTTACGACATACGCGATTACCGTAAAATCATGACCGAGTTTGGAGACATGGAGGATTTTGATGAACTGATTGAGGGCATCCATTCACGTGGTATGAAGCTTATAATGGATCTTGTTGTAAACCATACCTCGGATGAGCATGAGTGGTTCAAAAAAGCAGTCCGGGAGCCCAACTCCAAATACGGCAACTATTACATATTTCGTGACAAGCCGAACAACTGGACTTCGTTATTTGGAGGAAGTGCCTGGGGATATTTTAAGGAGCGCCATCAATATGCCTTGCACCTATTTTCTAAAAAACAGATGGATCTCAACTGGGAAAATCCTGATGTCCGTAATGAAATTATAGATATGGTGCGCTGGTGGCTCCAAAAGGGTGTGGATGGTTTCCGCATGGATGTCATAAATTTCATCTCAAAGCGGCATGGCCTGCCCGACGGCAATGAAAAAATCGGTGCGCTCATGGGATTTTACGGTGCCGAGCATTATTTTTACGGCCCGCACCTTCATCAATACTTGCGTGAGATAAAAAGCAAGGCGCTGGCTCCCTTTAATGCCTTTTCGGTTGGTGAAACGCCGGGTATCGGCATGGAAATGAGCAAACTTTTGACATCCGATTACCGCCGCGAACTGGATATGGTTTTCTCGTTTGACCACCTTGAAACACCCGGGCATACACGCTTTGACGATTACAGATATGATCTCAATTACTATAAAAAGTACATTATCAACTGGATGCAAAACTACGGCAGCCACTGCCAGATGTCCCTCTTTTATGAAAACCATGACAATCCCCGCAGAATATCAAAAGTCGATACAGATCCGCGTTTTAGGATTGTGCTGGCAAAACTGCTGGCAGCAATGCAGTTGACCCTTAGGGGAACGCCATTTATATATCAGGGTCAGGAACTCGGCATGGTAAACAAGCATTTTACTTCCATTGATCAATTACGCGATGTGGAGAGCAAAAATCTGTATAATGAGCTGTGCAAAAAAATGAGCAAAGAGGATGCTTTCAAAAAGGTATTGGCCGGCGCCCGTGACCATGCACGTACTCCTATGCAATGGACTGACGATAAATATGCAGGCTTTTCCGATGTTGAACCGTGGATAGGTACGGATAGCGATTGCAAAATCTGCAATGCAAAGGCACAGGTCTCCGACGATAACTCAGTGCTGAACTTTTACCGCAATCTCATAAGCTTAAGAAGGGAACATAATGCACTTATATATGGGGACATTAAAATCACCAACAAGAAGCAAAGGGATTTGTTTACCTACTATCGCATAGGTCAGGATGAAACATTTTATATAGAGTGCAATCTCAGCAGAGAAGAAAAAAAGCGTAAAGGCAAACTGCCAAATGCCATCCTTTTGATTTCAAATTATCCGGAAGTTTCAAATATAAAATTCAGGCCTTATGAAGCAGATGTCTGGATGCTGAATAATCCACGTTAATAGAATGTTTTTGAATTTATATCGATAACTTCAAAAGATACAAGTATAGTCAAAGAGGTGCAATAGGATGAAAAAAATTATAAGCAGCTATCTTAGGTACTTGGGTAAAAAATATGGCAAGTCCAGGGTTTTTATAAGATTTATTCTTTCCTACATCATAATATTGATTATACCTTTATGCTTAATAGGTCTATTTTCTTCCCGAAGATTAGTACAAGAACTTTATAAGGAAACCAAAAACTCCACTATGGCAAATTTATCTCAAGTAATGGACACTCTCGATATGCGCCTCAAGGCATTGGATTATACTACCGTTCAGTTATCACAGAATAAAAGCATAATACCGATGCTCTATAATAAAGACATAAATAGCTTATCCGAATATCAGTTTTATAAAATTATAAGCGAACTGAAAAATTACAGGGCAACTAACGGATTTATAGATAATATATTTATATATTTTAGGAACTCAGATGTAATTATAAGTGCTGACGGCAAGTACAGCATGCCTGCGTTTTTCTCCCGGGTTTACCATTATAAGAATCTATTTGAGTCGGATTTTAGTTATATACTGGATAACTCCGTCCAACCTATTGTAAGGCCTATGGAAATGGTGGAAGTTGGAGGTTCTGCAAAACCATTGATCACATTTATAAGGCCTATTCCGATGTCAGATACTATTTACAATGCCACGCTATTGATTACCTTAGATGCTGATGCGATAGATAAAACCTCCCATAATGTATTAGGCAATTCTGATGGCGAGGTTTATATATTTGACGAAAAAAATAATATGATTTACGGATTGGGGAGCAATGCTGACATATTAAAAGATGCTCAAATAAAGAGTCTAATAAAATCAGACGATAAAGCCATATACGAAAACAAGTTAAATGGTAAAAAGCAGTTGGTAACTTATTTGAAGTCTCCCCATACAGGCTGGTCATATATGACGGTTATACATTCGGATCAGATTTTGAAAAAGGCAAATTTAAATAGATTATGGGCGTCGATTATGATATTTTTATCCATAGCCATCGGAATCGCCTTGTCTTACTATTTTTCTTATGGTAATTATTATCCACTAAAGGAAATTGTTGAAAAGTTATCCAATTACTCAAAACCCCAGGGAAATGAGGATGCGCCATGCGAAAATGAGTTCAGTGCCATAAACGACGTTTTAACAAATGTTATTGCTAAAAACAAAAATTTGGAAATCCGTCTGAATGAACAGATGCCGATAATGCGCTCTAATGTGTTAACAAGGCTTTTAAAAGGGGAATTTACTGAGCAAGATGAGGCCTCAAAAATGATGGACTTTATTGGGATTGAAGCTTTAAAGGGTCCTTTTGCGGTTATGATACTTAGCATAGATGATTATGAGGAATTTATAGAACAAAAATCTGTTGCTGATCGTGAGGCGTATAAATTCTCAATAGTCAATGTGGTGGAAGAGTTGTGCTTGAAGGCAGGGATAAGTGGCTATGCGGCAAATTTTTCAGATGAAAGGATAAGCTTCATTATAGATTTTAAAGGGAACGTTAGCAATTGTGCCAATAAATTGATCTCAACGGGCAAGATGGCAAAGAGTTTTTTTGATGGAAAGTTCAATTTTAATTTAACTATTGGTATTGGCAAGACATACGCGTCATTGATAGATATATCCAAATCTTATATAGAGGCTAAGACAGCCATAGACTATAAGCTGGTTAAGGGGAAAAATACTGTAATCATGTTTGAAGAAATAGCATCTGCAAAAAATGAGAGATATTTTTATTCCCTTCAAAATGAAAAAATGATTTTTAATTATATAAAGGAAGGTAACTTTGAAGGCATACGGGAAATATTAAATAGTATTATAGAAAATGTCAATGCAAAACCGGTCAATATCAATACAGCAAGGCTCATATATTATCAAGTCGTCAGCACTGCCATGAATGCATTGGCTGAGCTTAGCCCGGAGGATTACAATGAAATCATGCGCCATGGGGAAGAAATGCCGGATTTGCTTAAGTGCGATACCCTGGAGGAGGTTTGTGGCGAAACCATGGCATATTATAAAATAATATGTGAGCGTATAAAGACTACGGAGAAAAGCAAGAGTTCTGAGTTTGGAGAAAGCGTGATTCGATATATTTATAATAATTATACGGACAGCAATATTTCGCTAAATTATCTTGCGGATAAATTTTCTGTAACGCCGGCTTACTTGAGCAGGTTTTTTAAAAGTTATACTCAATGCAACTTCCTCGATTACCTTCATCAATTAAGGTTAAAGAAGGTCAAGGGAATGCTTAGAAGCACTGATAAGAGTATTGCGGAGATAGCAAGCATATGTGGGTATTTAGATAGCCATAGTTTGATAAGGAGTTTTAAAAAATATGAGGGAATGACTCCGGGGCAGTTCAGGGAGATTAACAGGAATTCTTAAATCCAACAGCTCGCAAAAAGTTCAATATGTAATTTTCAAGTAAATAACACCGGTAATTCGTAAAAGGATTACCGGTGTTATATTTTTGCAAATTGTTTGATTTTTATATATTATATGTATATTTTGCATTTACAAAAATTGTACATGAGCAAAAAAATGACATGGATATTTCCAAAATAGTGGGTTAACTAAGTCAGAATCTTGTTTATTGATTAAAAAATCAGACATTTACATTGCGCTGTTCCGGACTGTAATATATAGTCGCGGTTGGGAAAATTTAAACCATTTCTAATATATCTCTATGGATTAATGGCAAATAGAAGGTGATGCGGGAAAAGCGGCCGGGATGCAATATTTCGGCGTTGAGCTTGAATTTATTATACGGGGAGGAAGAATATTTATGGTTCAAAAAAATATGGCTGTGGGTAAAAGCCTGATTACACCAGTTCCAAAAGATAATAAACTGAAGAAGATAAAAAAGGGCCTGTACAAGAGCAGGTATCTGTATATTATGATAGCGCCTGTGGTTGCCTATTATATTATTTTTCATTACGTTCCCATGTATGGAGCCCAGATTGCATTTAAAGACTTTAATCCATTTGAAGGCATATGGAAAAGCCCATGGGTTGGATTCAAATATTTTATTCAATTCTTTAAGTCAGTATATTTCTGGCGTCTGATAAGAAATACCCTGGGCATCAATATTTATGGAATTATAGTGGACTTCCCGATGCCTATCATACTTGCTCTTATGATCAATGAAGTGCGCAACAGGGTTTTCAAAAAAAGTGTTCAAACTATCGTATATCTGCCGCATTTTATATCCACAGTTGTTTTGGTAGGTATGCTGGTGAGCTTTTTATCGCCGAGAAGCGGGTTTATAAATGGGATAATAAAGGATTTTGGGGGACAGCCAATACATTTTTTGTCCGAGCCGGGCTGGTTTAAGAGCATTTATGTATGGTCAGGTGTCTGGCAGAATGCCGGATGGGGATCAATTATTTATTTGGCGGCCCTGACGGGAATCGATCCATCTTTATACGAAGCGGCAATAATTGATGGCTCCAGCCGCTGGCAGAGGCTTATCTATATAACCATACCGTCCTTGATACCTACCATAATAATTATGCTTATCCTGAGGATGGGCGGGCTTCTTAATGTAGGTTTTGAAAAAATAATGCTGATGTATAATCCCGTCACTTATGAAACTGCTGATGTTATATCCACTTATGTATACAGGCGGGGTATTTTGGGAGCAGAATATAGCTTTTCTACTGCAGTAGGTTTGTTCAATTCGGTAGTCAACTTTATTATACTGGTAAGCTTCAATGCTCTCAGCCGCAAGATAAGCGAAACAAGTCTCTGGTAAGTCTGAAATAGGGGGGAATAATATGTCAAGGATACGATCTGATAAGGAAGATATTGTTTTTGAAATAATAACAGTTTTTTTCCTAACTATAATTACAATAGCTGTATTATATCCCATAATTTTAGTCGTGAGTTCGTCTTTTAGCAGTCCTCTTGCAGTTATATCAAATCAGGTAAAGTTATTGCCTGTCGGATTTACTCTTAAAATGTACCAGATGGTATTTAAACATCCCGAAATATGGGGAAGTTACTTAAATACAGTTATTTATACTCTCTTAGGTACAACGATCAATATTTTATTCACTGCTTTAGGCGCTTATCCCCTATCAAGAAAAGATATGTTTGGAAGGAACATATTTACGGGGTTATTCGTGTTCACCATGTTTTTTGGCGGTGGAATGATTCCTTCATTCCTTTTGATCAAGAATTTAGGTCTTTATGATAAAATATGGGCTTTAGTCCTGCCGGGAGCCGTAAGCACCTGGAATCTGATTATCATGAGAACATTTTTTCAAAACTCCATACCGTTGGAGCTTCAGGAATCTGCATTTATTGACGGTGCCAGCGATATAACCGTATTTTTCAAGATAATTATTCCGCTGTCCACCCCGATAATGGCCGTTATGGTGCTGTTCTATGGTGTGGGACACTGGAATGATTGGTTTTCAGCGTTGCTTTACATCTCAAAGAGGGCAAAATATCCTCTGCAGATCATATTGAGGGAAATACTGATACAGAGTTCAACTCAGGATATGTCGGGAGGATCCCTAAGCGATCAGGAAATGATCGGCGAAGGAATAAAATATGCGACCATGGTGGTTGCCACATTGCCCATATTATGCCTATATCCATTCCTGCAAAGGTACTTTGTAAAAGGCGTCATGGTGGGAGCTATTAAAGGGTAAAATGCCCTTTGATATAAAAAAATTATTAGAGGAGGAAATCATCATGAAGAAATACTGGAAGGTATTAATTGCGATGTTAGTATCGATTGCGATCCTGAGCACTTTATTTGCAGGGTGCAATAAGGCTGACAAGCAAACAAGCCAAAAAAGTGATAATGGGAAGAAAATAACTCTAAAGATCCTTAAGTCAAAAGCTGCTCACGAGGTACCCCATGAACAGATGGATGTATTTAAAAAGTTGGAAGAGGATACTAATATTCATGTTCAGTGGGATAATCCACCCGATGAAAATTTTAACGAAAGATATAATCTGGTCATGGCTTCGGGAGAATTGCCGGATGTAATTATTGGCATGCCGTCCGGTGATGTGTTAAAATATGCTCAGATGGGCGTTATAATTCCATTGAGCGATCAAATCGACAAAAATGCTCCTAATTTAAAAAGCTGGATGGAGAAAAGGCCGGAAATAAAGAAAGCGATAACTTTTACTGACGAAAAAGTATATTATTTTCCTATGTTTGATGAAACCCCTGCAGGAAACAATCCGCTTGTGGTACGAGAGGACTGGCTAAAGAAGTTCAATATGAAATCCCCTGTAACCACGGAAGATTGGTATAATTACTGGAAAGCGGTCAAGGAAAAAGATCCAAATGAGAATGGCAAAGCAGACGAGATACCATTTAGCGGCAATGGCATAGGTGTCGCCCGTTCATTGGTTACCGGCTGGGACGTATTGGATGGTTTTTATAGCGAGCCGGACGATGGTGAAAAGATTCACTATGGCCCTATCGAAAATAAATATAAAGAGGCTATTACCTGGATAGCAAAGTTATATAAAGAAGGCTTAATCGACAAGGAAATAGCCACCAATGATGAGAAGGCATTTCAAGGAAAGGTTGGTCAAAATCTGGTAGGTTCATTCAGAGGTGCACTTGGTGGAACCATTATGGCATTCAATGCAACCATGCCTAAGCAGATACCGGGGTTCAAGGTAATGGGGACAGCCCCCATAAAAGGCCCTAACGGCCATCAGGTTCATGCCAGCTTGGATCAGTCTCCACGTACAGTTATTGGTGCGGTTATAACAAAAGCGGACAAGAATGTTGATGAAACTGTAAAGTGGATAGATTACTTTTACAGCAGGGAAGGTTCAGTTTTGATAAACATGGGAATAGAAGGGAAAGATTATACAAATAAAAATGGGACTTTAACATTTACAGACTATGTTCTAAAGAATCCCGATGGATTATCGCCAAAGCAAGCATGCGGTACGTTCAGCATCGGACAAAGTATCGGTCCCTATGTTCTTATAAAGGAACAGCCTGAAGCTTTGGATGACGCTGCCGTTAAGGAAACGAAGAAGAAATTCATCATTCCATATATGGACATATCTAAAAAATATGTGTTGCCTAACCTTTCCTTTGAGGCTGCGGATGACGAAACCAGGAGAGCGGTAATGGCCGATGTTCAAACCTATGTGGATGAAACGATCATTAAATTCATCCTCGGCCAGGAACCGATAGGGAATTGGGATAAATATGTTGAAAAGGTAAAAGGAATGAAAATTGATAATGTAATAAAAATTTATCAAAAAGCTTTTGATAGTTATAATAGCAGATAATACAGATTTGGGGCATACCTTTAGTTGGTTATGCCCCAATTATTGAAAATGGGGGTATGAATTCATGGATAGTTATAATCTTGAGAAACTGAAACATTCCCATGACCTTCGCTTATCCAGCTGGGGCCCATATACAAAAAAGTATATGGGAATATCTCATATACCTGATGAGAGAGCGGGGCTAAGGTTTGACCTTAGCGTTTTCCCAGGGTTGTACAGAAGGAAGGTCGATGTTCCAAATGTAATGTGGGAATCAGGCTATTATCCATGGGAAGCTTCACCGGATTTAAGCTATTTTTCCCATCGCCATGAACTGGAGTGGAAGGACAAGGTTTACTGTGATATTTCCTTTTCTGCCATGGATGAAAACCGCAGGCTGATTCGATGTGAATGCGTCAACTCTACAGAGCAGGAGCAGTGCTTGGTTCTTCATTATATGGCATCTATGAACTTTCCCACGGTTAAGCCTTACGATCCCAAGGTACTTAGGCCCTGTATCGTAGAACTTCCCGAAGGATCGCAGTGGATTGATGCTCTGGATTATGAGGATTTAAAGTTTGCGACAGAGCGTCCTACAGATAATTTAGGAACTGATGGTTTTTGGAGGGGGGAAGTAAGGGACACCGGTTTTACTAATGGAAGAGGTTTAGGGTCAGGCTTTGGAGAAGAAATGGACGACAAGGTTTACTATAGATTTAATATAGAAAACTCAATATCCGATGGAATTCTAATAATAAGGTATCGTTTTAAGGGCAGCAAGAGCGCCTGTTTTAAGGTTGACGGCATTATCGATGGAAATATTGAGTTTTTACATACGGATGACTTTGGGTTAAAGACTATTAAAGTTGGCCGGATATCTAAGGGTTGGCATATTTTGAACCTTACATCTTTGGAAAACTCTTCAATAGAACTTGATGGCTTTAGTATAGTCCCATCCGATAAGGTTAAGGACGTAAAGTTTTCTGCTAAGGAGTGGAACTATTGTCCCGATATTATTCCCGGACCTTGCGAAAATAGCATTATATTAAAATATAAGGATGTAGACAACTATTATGGAATCGTATGGAGTCATGATAATTACGAAATAAGGGAGTTTTACTGCGATGAACTGGATAGATATCTTAGATTTAATACGCACAATCATACTGCGAAGAAGTTTAAGCTTAATGATCAAGGACATTATACAAATATATTTATGAGACCTATCGAGGTAGGAAAAAACTCTGAAAGAATTATATATGGAATGGTATGTTACGGCTCCAGGATCAAGGTCGAAGAATATATAAATAATTATCTGGAAAAGAAGTCGGGTTTGGAGAGCATATTTAACACGGAAAAGTCAAAAGCGGTAAAATATGATGTTATTAAAAACGGTGAAAAGTATGTATTCAGTCAAAAGCGCATGGCGGCTACTACTTTGACCAATGTAGTCTATCCCGTCTATACATGCAAATCCTATATAAAACATAATACTCCTGGAAGATGGTGGGATTGCCTTTATACATGGGATTCGGGTTTTATAGGGCTTGGGCTTATGGAACTCGACATAAACAGGGCCATAGATTGCTTAAATGCTTATTTGACAGAACCGGGTGATGATCAGGCGGCCTTTATGCATCATGGAAGTCCTGTTCCGGTACAGATTTATCTGTTTCTTGAACTTTGGAACAGAACTCAATCCATGGATTTGCTCGAATATTTCTATCCCAGGCTTAGACAGTACCATAGGTTTTTGAGCGGAAGACTTGGAAGCTCGACTACAAGGCAATTAAAGTCCAATCTTATCAAGACATGGGATTATTTCTATAACTCAGGTGGATGGGACGATTATCCGCCACAGGTATATGTGCACAAAAACAGGCTTGAGAAGTATGTAGCGCCAGTTTCCAATACCGCCCACTGCATACGCACTGCCAAGATCCTTAAGATGGCCGCATATGCTTTGGAAAAAGTTGAAGATATAAAAGAATACGAAGAAGATGAGAAATTATTTAGTGAAGCTATACAGAAATACTGCTATGATGAGGATACGGGATACTTTGGTTATGTCGTTCATGACGACGAAGGCAATCCGAAAGGTATCCTAAGGCATAGCAGCGGCAAAAATTACAATATGGGATTGGATGGCGCTTATCCGTTGGTCGCAGGAATATGTACAAGGAAACAGGAGGAAAGATTATTAGGGCATTTAAGTTCAAAAAATGAACTGTTTTCAAGAATTGGAATATCGGCTGTCGATCAGTCCGCCCCTTATTATAGAATAGATGGTTACTGGAACGGGACTGTATGGATGCCGCATCAATGGTTCTTCTGGAAGACAATGCTGGACATTGGGCAAGGAGGACTTGCATATGATATTGCAAAGACAGGGCTGGAACTATGGAAAAATGAGGTGGACTATTCATATAATTGTTTTGAACATTTTATAATACAAACGGGAAGGGGAGCAGGCTGGCATCATTTTGGAGGACTTTCGACACCTGTCATGAGCTGGTTTAATGCATATTTTAAACCAGGTCGTTTAACCTGCGGATTTGATATATGGATAATCTCGAAGACGTTTTCAGAAAAGAACAGCAGAATGGATAGTGTGCTTAGATATTTCGGCGAGCCTGGAAGAAAGGTAAATGTGATTGCCGCCATGAATCCCAAATATGAGTATAAAGTCATATGGGATGAGATGGAAGCTCCATGCAAGGTATTGTACCCTGGGATACTGCAGGTGGATTTAACTTTCAAGTCTATGGAAGGGCGACTTACTATCTGCAAAGCATAAAATGGATTAAGCATGCGGCTTAGGGTGAATATATATACACCTTGTGGCTTAAGTTATTAACAGCAGTTATTTTGCAATCTTTGATAAAAGAAAAATCATATTTACATCAAATGCATAGAAAGGGGTCTTGTTATGTTCATATCGCATTTAGATAAGATTACCATAGTGAAGGGCGATATTACAGAGGAAAACGTCGATGCTATTGTCAACGCGGCAAACAGCGGCCTTATGGGTGGCGGCGGAGTAGATGGCGCCATACATTTGGCAGGCGGAAGGCAGATACTTGAGGAATGCAGGGCTATTATAAAAAAAATAGGCAGATTAAAAACAGGTGAAGCTGTTATCACATCAGGCGGAAAGCTAAAGGCAAGGTATGTCATTCACACAGTAGGTCCTGTATGGCATGGAGGAGGAAACAACGAAAAATCTCTTTTGTCCAATTCATACAGAAACAGCTTAAGGATAGCTTCGGAAAACGGAGTGAAAACTATAGCTTTCTCGTGCATCAGTACGGGGGTATATGGGTTCCCGAAGGAATTGGCGGCACAAATTGCGTATGACACGGTTAAAGAGAGCCTCAAGGAATATACCTCGATAGAGGAAGTCAGGTTTGTATGCTTTGATGATTATAATTACAAATTGTATTTGAATTTGCTTGATAATGATGCAGAAAATGGAATATAGCTAAATTACAGATAGGGAGAGGACTTTATGGAGAGCGTAAATGTCAGGGATTTTGGGGCCTTGGGAGATGGAATAAAGGATGATAAAGCTGCGATTCAGGCTGCACTCGATAGTGGTTGCCCGGCCATCTATATACCGGACGGCACATATCGTATCTGCGGCACCTTGAAGATAGGTTCACACAGCCATATTTTCGCCGGACCTTCCGCAAGGTTGGTCGTTTCTTCTTCTTTTCCTAAAAGGCGCGGTGATTTTCTTATAAGCAACAGTGATCCGGGAAATGGCAATATAGATATTTCGATCAAGGGCGGGATTTGGGACGGCAATTTTGATGGCAAAAACAATACGAAAGATAAGGATTTATTCAATCCAAATGCGAGTTCGGGAGCCACAATGAACTTCGTGAATGTCAAGGGTTTGGTTTTACAGGATTTAACGGTGGCAAATTCGGTAACATACTATATCAGGATGTGCAGGCTTGACGATTTCAGAATAAGCGGGATCGGTTTTTCTGCAAAAAGGCTGGCATTTAACCAGGACGGGTTGCATTTTGCCGGAGGCTGTAGAAACGGCGTTGTGGAGAATATCAAGGCGATTACTTATGGAGAAACAAATGACGACATGATTGCTCTTAACGCGGACGATTCCGTAGAGAGGATTGAGAATCTTGATCTTATCTGCGATTGCATAGAGAATATATCATTCAAAAATATTTATGCCGATAATTGTTATACTGCCATACGGATGTTAAGTATACATAATTCAATCCGAAATATTATATTTGAAGACATATATGCCGGATGCCGCACATATGCAATAAATATGGATGCTGCGAGGTATTGCCGTACGCCGTTATTTGATGAAAAGGAATTTCAGGAGGGTGTGGGCTGCATCGATAATGTCAATATAAAAAATTTAAAGATATACTCAACGAATCCCAAAAGTCATGAACCCCTAATCTGCGGCGAAACTCTGGCGGATCATTTTTCAATCGAAAATATGGAACGGCTTTATGATAAAGATGCAAATCCGGATTTACCGACTGCCAAGATAAAAAATGTTTCGGGTACGACTGTCGATTATAAAACGGGTGACAAGCTAAAGAGCATATTCCTTAATAAACATAACGATTGTATTATTATAAACGACGAGATTACAGGTCTCTACATAAATCGTAAAAAATGAAACATTTTGTCGCCTTTTCGTCTGCCGTATTCATTGGGTGCATATAAAATATACACCTATATTCATCTTCAATTTGTAATTTGAAACCAGGCCCTGGCATAAATAGGATTATGCTATTTTGAACAACGAATGAGCATTATGAAAGTTTTGATAAGTTCTTGGCTTTGCTGCCGCAGATAATCCTTAGAGCTTTTGATTGTCTGAGTGAAACGAGTTTCAAAAGCTCTTAGATTATCAAGGTTGCTGGCCTTAGAACTTACAAATGGGTTTTAATTATAAGTTTAATTTGTAAGCTGACAGATGAAAGGGGATTTAAATTGACACGAAGCTTTGTAGGATTGACAGCATTATTTATACTATTGTTTTCACTCATAATCTTTTTTCCGCTAAGAGTCGTATATATGGTAAAAGCTGCTGATACATCGGATATAATCAATTTGGATGCAAGGGGAGCCATACTCATCGATCAGCGAAGTGGCAAGGTGTTATATCAAAAAAACGAAAACGAAAGGCTGTATCCGGCAAGTACCACTAAAATATTAACTGCTCTGGTTGCCCTTGAAAATGGCGACTTGGATGATACTGTAACAGTCGGCAAAGAGGTGCTTATGGTACCATGGGATTCAAGCAAGGCTTACCTCAAAGTAGGTGAGCAGATTACATTAAGAGAACTTCTGATGGGGCTTATGCTTCCCTCGGGCAATGACGCGGCCGATACTATTGCTGTATATATAGGCCGCAAGGCGGCCGGTGATATGTCACTTGACGAGACTAAAGCTATGGACAAGTTTGTTGAGCTTATGAATAAGAGGGCAAAGGAGGCCGGAGCTACCGGTTCACATTTTGTAAATCCCCATGGTTACCATGACGAGAATCATTATGTTACTCCCCACGATCTTGCTCTCATTGCAAGAGAAGCCATGAAAAATGAATACTTCAGGAAAGTAGTAAGTACCTGTAAATATAATGTGGAAGGGGAAAATGTCGTTGACAACGGTCAGGTGCAGGAAAGCGTAGATCACACATGGATAAATAGCAACGAGCTTATAAACAAATCCGGCAAGGATTATTATGAATATGCTACAGGGATTAAAACCGGATATACTACCCCTGCCGGACAATGCGTCGTGTCTTCCGCTTCAAAGGATGGCATGGATCTTATCGCGGTAATTATGGATTCATCCAGCCAGGGGCGATGGGCAGATTCGAAAAGACTTTTAGAATACGGATTCCAGAGTTTTGAAAGTTATAAAGGGGCCGATAAAGATGAGGCTATATCAACATTAAAGGTGGACAATCATTCATCGAGTAGTCCCGAAAGTTTGGTTGCGGTATCCGGCGAGAATTTTATAGATATATTAAGGAAAGAAGAAGCAGAAAAAATTGAAAAGAGTATAGTCTGGAATAAAGATCTCATATTCTCTCTGGATGGGGAAAGAGATAAGATAAAGCTTTTATCTTCTGTAAAGGCCGGAGATGTTATAGGAAAAGAGATATTCACATTAGATGGCAGCGTGCTTAAAGAGATAAATCTTAAGGCAAAGGAAGGTGTGAAAAAACAGGGTATCATGAGTAACAGTATTGTCAGCTTTTTTGCAGGAGTCATATGCGGGGCTGTGGGCATTTTGATAATGCTGAGGAGGATTGCAAAGAAGAGAAGAAGGCTAAGCAGATACGGATACAGAGATTTTAATCTTTAGCCTTGAATCTGGCAAATAAAATATTCTGGCAAAACTTTCATAATGCTCAGTCGTTGCTTAAAATAGCATAATCATATTTATGCCTGATTTCGAATTACGAATTGAAGCCTATGTTAAATTTTGCTTGATTGTAAGTTTGGAATATGATAATATGGAACCAATAAATAGAAAGTGAGGTCAAGGTGGAAATCATGTTCATCAGATTCCGTTATTTAGCTTAAGGAATAACTAAATAAAATAGGGCGATATGCATAAAATAGCATGTATTTTTTGTTTTGCCTTATTTCGAAATCTCTGTAATGAACATTCATGTACACTTTGATATATTTTATAAATATAAGTATGAACGCTCGTGACTTCAGTCATGAGAAGTTTAAAAGCATAGATATGTTTCCGATATTTATAGTGAGTTGAGTTAGAAGTCCCGATGGGGTAAATTTCAACCGGCGTTATCGGTATATTTATAATAGTATATAGGACTGCAGATGAGTTACATTCGTTTGCAGCCTTTTTGTATTGAATTGAGTTGCAGGGATTGTAAAATTAATTTTTAAGTATTGAGGAGGATTATTAAAATGATTATAAAGTGCGGCGTCCACAGCAAAAAACTAAGGGCTTAACGTGCGGTTCATGACACAGTATTTCATATGGCTGGGAGAAACCTTTAAATATGGGAACGAAAAGTCATGATTCCGTAACGGCAAAAATGGCGATATTTAAAGGAGAGATTAATTATGCAAAAAAAAGAAACTGCGCTTTTAATAGGTGTAAATATAAACAATCAGCCCCGTTTCAAAGAGTCGATGGAGGAGCTGAAAAACCTGGCAGTTGCCTGTGAATTGGAAGTCGTAGGCAGTATGGAACAAAACTTGAAATCGATAAATCCAGTTTTTTGTATCGGTTCGGGTAAGGTTAAGGAGGTCTCGTCGTTAGCAGATGAGACTGAGGCTGAGGTCTTGATTTTTAACAATGAACTTTCACCGCTCCAATTGCGAAACCTTGAGAAAGAATTGGAATGCAGAGTTATAGACAGGACGTATCTGATATTGGAGATATTTGCAAAACGTGCCAGGACGAGGGAGGCTAAACTTCAGGTTGAAGTGGCCCGCCTTCAGTATATGCTTCCAAGGCTTATAGGATCCAACGAATCCTTGGGACGGCAAAGAGGAGGGATTGGCACTAAAAACAGGGGGGCAGGAGAGACAAAACTGGAGACTGACCGGAGAAAAATTCAGGCGAGGATACTTGAACTGAATAATGAGCTGGAGCTTTTAGAAAATGAGCATAAAATACAGCGTAAGCTAAGATATGAGTCGGAATTGCCTTCAATTGCGTTGGTAGGCTATACAAATTCAGGCAAATCGACCATTATGAATGCCATGGTCGATATGTTCAGAAAATCCGAAGCTAAAAAAGTACTAGAAAAGGATATGCTGTTTGCAACACTGGACACTACTGTCAGAAGGATTACGCTTTCCAATAAAAGGACCTTCCTGTTGGCTGACACTGTTGGTTTTGTAAGCAATCTGCCTCATAACCTGATTAAAGCATTTCGCTCAACATTGGAAGAAGTGTGTGAAGCGGATTTATTGATCCATGTCGTTGATATTTCAAATCCCCATTATAAGGAGCAGATTGATGTTACCATGAAAACTCTAAAAGAAATCGGAGCAGAAAACATACCTGTCATATACGCTTACAACAAAATAGACCTTGTTGATTTTGATATTCCTCACGATCGATGCGACTGCGTATATATTTCAGCTAAACTTAAAAAAGGAATGGATAAAATGGTAGATCTGATTTGCAGCAAGGTTTTTAGGGAATATGTGCAGTGCAAAATGCTCATACCTTATGACAGGGGAGATATTTTTTCATATCTGAATGAAAATTATGATGTGAAATCTATCGCTTATAAAGACAAAGGGACGTTGATAGACTTAGAATGCAGACAGGTAGATTATAAAAAATATCAGCAATATGTGAGTACAAATTAGCATACGGGTTTAAACATGGCAAGATAGGCATAAAATCCATTTTATGCCTATCTTACTTTTTTATTGAGCAGCATAAACAGTCCGCCTGTAACAGCAACCGGCACTGTAAAGAAAAATGCTGCGTTCCAACTATACTCTTGAACTATGGCTCCGAAGAGAGTCGGTCCCACAACAAAGCCGATATTTTGTCCCATGCATATAAGCCCCATGGCGATACCACTTTTTGAGATGTTATCTATTACTTCAGTGGCGGCTGCAAAAGCACATACAGGCAGTATAGGCGGGATAAAGCCTAATATAATGATAAGAAGTATGAATGAAGATGTTGGTATAAATGGGATAAGTGCAAACAAGCTGGCACTTACTATAAGGCATACTCCACCAAGCACACGCCTTGAACCTAGCTTGTCTGATATAATTCCGGCAATCAAAGAAGAAATTGTTCCTAAAAAACAAGTAATGCTGACCAGACTCGATGCATACGCCATCTCGATGCTTCGCCTGTCGGAGAGATAAATGGGCAAAAACATCTGTATAATTGCATAGCTTATAACATAGAGGCCCATAGATATGAATAAATACCATAGGCTCCTGTTTTTAAGGACAGAGAAAGCATAAATATTTTGGGTATCGGATATTGGCATTGGAGATTGTTTTTGAGAGAAAGCATTTATTTTAAACATTAGCAAAATCCAGATAACAGCAAATATCGCAGTATAAAGTGTGGAAAACCGCCATACGCCTCTCCAGCCCTTAGAGATGATAATCTGTGGGGCAAGGTTATATGTAAGAACCTGACCGATACCGATATAGGAAGAAAAAAATCCCATTGCGATACCCCTTCTTCCGGGATTTACGGTTGTACTGATAATAGAAGGCCCGGCAACGGCTATGAGCGCCATTCCCATTCCTTCGATAATTCGGCTGATTAACAAAAGCGCGAAGGAATCTGAGTATGTGCCGATTATAGAACCTATCAATAAAGATAGCAGTGATACCAGTATGCATTTCCAGGGGCCGAATTTATGAATCAGCAGACCACCCGGCAATGCTAAAATAATACCCGTTAATGAGAACACAGATATAAGCATTCCTAGCTGTGTCTCTCCGATCTTGAAGTACTGCATTAGCTCGGGAGCAATAGGAGAAACCTTGTTAAGATTCAATGGTGCGGCGACGGCAGTTAATAGTAAAATAATTAAAACTAATACCATAGGAGTCTTGCTTTTGTTTTCAATTGTTTTGTTCATGATTGTTATCCTTTTCTTAAATTATTATCGCATGTTTTATTTTTATATTGTAAGGGTGTCATAGCTGTTTCTCTTTTAAAAATTCTAAAAAAATAGGATGGATATTTGAATCCTACAGAACGAGCGATTTCCTCAACTGACAGGTTTGTAGTTTTAATAAGTTCACAGGCCTTGGCAATCCTGTAGTTGATTATATATTGCTGGGGAGATATATTCGTCTGAAGTTTGAACAGCCTGAAAAGCTGTGAACGGTCGACGCCTATGAAGTCTGCCAGTTCTTGAATTGTCAGATCTCTGGAGTAGTTGCATTTGACATAGTTTATAGCTTTTTCCACATAATTTGCATTATTATGCTTTGATTTATTCTGAAATTTGTATTGTTTAATCAACTTGGATAAAAATATATAAAGATAACCGAGTGTTTCGATTTCCGGACAGTTTGGATCTTTTAATGTATAATACATCTTGCTTAATAGTTCTTTTATTACTTTATCGTCATTATGAAATATTATATTATTTGGGCCAAGGTTTGCCATTTCCAGAATTTTTTTGGCCTCCGTGCCGTAAAAACCGATCCAGTAATACTCCCATGGATTTTTCATGGAAGCTTTATACATGGTGCTTACAGAAGGGCAAATCAAAAATCCGTCTCCTTTTGAAAGTTCATATTTCCTTCCGCCGACATTATATTCCCCGCAGCCGCCGACTATATAATGGATCAGATAATGATCGCGGATTGCATAACCATAAGAATGTCCGGGATTACACTTTTCATGACCACATTGATAAACGTCTAATTCGAAAACAGTCTGTTCAGTAGAAGAATTCAAGCAATTATCTAGAACTTTCATTTTTTATATCACACTCCCTATGATATGTCTGCAACAATAATATAATTAATTTTAACTCTGAAAGGTATTTTTTTCAATTCATTTGCAAATTATATGTGATTATATGTGACATTTAAAATATCTAAAATTATTCAACAAGAGTATATAATCCTGCAACATCTGTTTATAGATTTTGTATCTTATTGCATTTATAATTAAGACATAATAGGTACAAAATTTTGAATATTAAATTATATATACAATTTCTGACAATGGAGGTTGAACGGATTATGAAAATAACATTTATAGGTGCTGGAAGCACTGTTTTTGCCAAGAATGTACTGGGGGATTGCATACTGACTCCAGAATTTGGAAAGTTCGATATAGCTCTTTTTGATATCGATAAACAACGCCTTGAAGATTCTAAGAATATGCTTGAAAATATCAATGCAAATGTTAAATCGGGAGCCCGCATTTATGCGACAATGGATAGAAGGGATGCATTGAAAGACGCCGATTTTGTTGTAAATGCCATTCAGGTTGGAGGATATGACCCGTGTACTATTACGGACTTTGAAGTCCCTAAA
The DNA here is from genome assembly GCA_030016385.1 of Clostridiales bacterium. Classification (NCBI taxonomy): domain Bacteria; kingdom Bacillati; phylum Bacillota; class Clostridia; order Eubacteriales; species Clostridiales bacterium. Next base: position 66,508 of record JASEJN010000001.1, read on the forward strand.
AAATACGGATTAAGGCAGACGATAGCAGATACATTGGGAATAGGCGGGATTTTCAGGGCACTGCGCACAATTCCTGTTATGGAAGGCATTGCAAAGGATATGGAGGAACTTTGCCCGAATGCATGGTTACTTAATTATGTAAATCCAATGGCCATGATTACCGGCTATATGCAAAGATTTACAGGGGTCAAAACTGTCGGCTTATGCCACAGCGTTCAGGCCTGCGTACCTGGTTTGCTTAAAACATTCAAGATGGAGGACAAACTTGAAGGCTGCAAATGGCAGATAGCAGGTATCAACCATCAGGCATGGCTGCTCAGCATACGCGATAAAAATAATGTCGATCTCTATCCTGAGATAAAGCGCAGAGCAGATAACAATAATGGTGAATACGATGATAAACATGACCTTGTAAGGATAGAAATGATGAGAAGATTTGGATATTACATTACCGAATCAAGCGAGCATACATCTGAATATACTCCATATTTTATAAAATCAAAATATCCTGAGCTTATTAAAAAATATAATATTCCGCTTGATGAATATCCGAGAAGATGCATTAATCAGATTTCCAACTGGCTGAAAATGCGTAAAGAGCTGGTGGAGAATAAAAACCTTAAGCACGAAAAGACCAGCGAATTTGCATCTTACATTATGAAAGCCATATATACAGGAGTTCCATATAGAATCCATGGGAATGTCATAAATAACGGTCTGATAACGAATTTGCCGTTTAATGCCTGCGTCGAAGTTCCCTGCTTAGTCGATGCAAACGGCATATCACCGTGCTATGTGGGAAATCTGCCTGAACAGTGTGCGGCGATTAATCGTACGAACATAAATGTACAGTTATTGACCATAGAGGCCGCAAGGACGCGCAAGAAAAAATATATTTATATGGCGGCCATGCTTGATCCCCATACGAGCTCCGAGCTCTCGATAGATGATATTCGCTCATTATGCGACGACTTAATAAAAGCACATGGCAATTGGCTTCCTGAGTTCAATTAATTTTGTTTATGCAGGTTGGTTACTATGTCAAGAAAAAGTACAGATTAAAATAAGCTAAGTTATCTTCAAATTGTACTATTTATATACTACCATCAAGTGTTGCTTGATTATAGTGAGTATGCAGATGCTTGCTAAATTAAATAATAAAAAAATGGGAGGTAGTTTAAGTGAGAAATGTTAAAAAGTTGTTGGTAATGGTTCTTTGTTTGACAATGATCTCAACATATCTTGTTGGATGCAGTAGTTCAGGATCGAAACAAGGATCAGGTGGAAAAACTACTATAACCTACGCTATATGGGATAAAAATCAGGAACCTGGTATGAAAGCAATGGCAGATCAGTTTATGAAAGAGAATCCTAATATTATTGTTAAGGTAGAAGTTACTTCTTGGGAGCAATATTGGACAAAACTTGAAGCTGCTGCAAAGGGCGGCTCCTTACCAGATGTGTTTTGGATGCATTCAAATAATTTTTTAAAGTATGCTAAGGGCAATATGCTGATGGATCTTACTGAAAAGATCGCTAACAGCAGTTTAGTTAAAAACAGCGATTTTCCTGAAGGACTTGTAAAGCTCTATACGTTGAACGGAAAACAATATGCAATTCCTAAAGATTATGATACTATAGGTTTGTGGTACAACAAGAAATTATTTGATGCAAAGGGCATTAAATATCCAGATGAAACATGGGATTGGAATAAATTACGAGAAGTTGCAAAGCAGTTAACGGATACTAAGGCCGGAGTTTGGGGCTTTTTATCGCCGGTGGATACCCAGGAAATTACCTATGATCTCATGTATCAGAATGGAGGATATCCAATTAGTGATGATAGGACAAAATCTGGCTATGATATGCCTGAATCCATTGCAGCTATTAAATTTGCAGTTGATCTTTCATTAGTCGATAAAGTATCACCAAAACAGACTCAATTCACAAATACATCAGCAGCACAATATTTTGAATCAGGTAAGGCTGCTATGGGTTACTTTGGATCATGGATGACCAGTGAATTTTTTGCAAATGATTACACTAAAAAGAATTGTGATGTAACAGTTTTACCAAAAGGTGTAAAACGGGCTTCTATATATAATGGACTTGGTAATGCCATATCGGCAAAGACAAAGCATCCGAATGAAGCTTGGAAGTTTGATGAGTATTTAGGAACAGAAGAAGCAAATAAGATTCAATCACAATATGGTTCTGCTATACCAGCTTATAAGAATATGACTGAAGGTTGGATAGAGCATTTCAAAGGTTTCAATGTCAAGGCTTATCCTGATATGTTAAGTTATGCAGTACTTTTTCCAAATAACTGGGAGGGAATGTCTACATTCTTCCAGCAGGAAACTGATGGTCTTAATGCAATTTATGGTGAAAAGACTACGGTTGAACAGGGAGCCAAAGATTTAGCAGCAAAGATGAATGCGGATATAGAAGCTACAAAATAATTATACTAAACAAAAATCTTGATAACAGTTGGCATACTTATACTAACTGTTATCAAGGTATTTATAGGGTAAAATTGTTGCTGTATCTCCATCACAGATAGGACTGACCTAAAATTTTTTTGAAAGGAGTAGGAGACGTGAAAAAATTAGCTACAAAAACAAAAATTAAGCCTGGTTCACAAAAAATGTCTAAACTAAGTAATAATAAAGTAGCGGATTATGCTTGGGGCTATTTCATGATTGCTCCCACTATAATTGGTCTAATTATATTGAATGTATGGCCTTTGATTCAAACAGCTTATTTAAGTCTTTGCAAATTTACAGGCTTTGATCAGCCGAAGTTTATAGGGTTAGGTAATTTTATAAAATTATTTCATGATAAAGAGGTAATACAGGCTGTTTATAATACTTTAGCTTATACTGTGATTGCAGTACCCATAGGAGTACTTCTGTCACTGATTATTGCAGTGCTTTTAAATTCGAACATTAAGGGGAAAACTGTTTATAGAACTCTTTATTTTCTGCCTGTTGTTTCCACTCCTGCTGCGGTAGCAATGGTATGGAAATGGCTGATGAATTATGATTATGGTTTAATAAATTATGTTCTTTCAAAGATAGGTATACATGGTCCTAACTGGATAAGTGATCCTCACTTTGTGCTTGCTTCTTTAATTATTGTTGGTATCTGGAGTAGTTTGGGGTACAATATGGTTATACTCCTTGCAGGACTTCAGGAAATTCCTACAACTTATTATGAGGCTGCCAGTATTGACGGTGCAGGTGCGGTAAAAAAGTTTTTCTCCATAACAATTCCGATGGTTTCACCTACTTTGTTCTTTGTCGTTATAACTACAATGATCAGTTCTTTACAGGTTTTTGACTTGATATTTATGATGATAGGCACATCAAATCCAGCATTGCCTAATGTTCAATCATTGGTTTTTCTTTTTTATAAATATTCATTTATGATTTACAATAAAGGATATGGTTCAGCTATTGCAATATTGTTATTTATAATCATAATGATATTCACATTGATTCAATTAAAATATCAGAAAAAATGGGTTCACTATGAATAAAGTATGGAAGGTGAAATAATGAATAGAGGTAAAATAAATTCAAAGATTATTATTCATGTCGTTTTGATAATAGGTTCATTTATTATGGTACTTCCATTTTTATGGATGTTTTTAACGTCAGTAAAAACTCTTTCAGAATCAATGCAGATGCCACCTATAATTATTCCTAAATCTTTTAGATGGCAAAATTATGTAGATGTATGGAACCTGCTTCCATTTGCTAAATTTTATATAAATACATTTGCCATGGTATTTTTTAGAATAGTTTTTGCTATAGTTTTCAGTTCAATGGCTGCCTATGCATTTGCAAGAATTAAATTTCCGGGCAGAGATATGTTGTTTATGATTGTTCTTATACAGATGATGATCCCTTCTCAGCTATTTGTTATACCTCAGTATTTACTTGTTTCAAAACTTGGCTGGCTTAATACAATAAAGGCGCTGGTAGTACCTGGTTTTGTCAGCGCATTTGGAACATTTTTGCTAAGACAGTTTTTCCTTACATTGCCAAGCGAACTTGAAGAGGCAGCCATATTGGATGGGTGTAATAGATGGCAGATATACTGGAAAATTGCAATGCCTCTTGCAAAGTCGGGAATGGCTGCTCTCGGTATATTTACTGCGCTGTTTGCATGGAAGGATTTGATGTGGCCTATGGTTGTCAATATGTCTATTGAAAAGATGCCTTTATCAGCAGGATTGGCAAGTCTTCAAGGACAATATTCCACAAACTATCCACAATTGATGGCGGGTTCTTTATATGCAATTATTCCGATGATTATACTATTTATTATATTTCAAAAGCAATTTATTCAGGGTATTGCAACAACTGGTTCTAAAAGTTAACATTATCTTTAAATTTTGGTGGATAATTAGAGCTAGTTTTTAGTTTGTCGGACACTAAAAAAATATCATATATTTATATTTAATAGTAAAAAAGGACTATCGCTATTTTTGATAGTCCTCTCTTTGCTTAGTGTATAAAAGTTGTAAAAACTCGATTTATTATAAAGGAGAGAAATAAAGGAAACAATAATTGACTTTTTATAAAAAATAATATATTGTATGCTATATGGATTTCAGTTAAATGGAAATAATACGGTTAATATCCGGTTTGATAAATTGAAGACGGATTTGAAAGAGGGATCGATGATGATGGATAGCGTTCAGTATGCGGTTGCATTTGAAAAATTGATTTCTATATGTGGTGCGCCATGGATGTGTTAGATATCATAGGCCCGGTTATGATCGGCCCGTCCAGTTCCCATACGGCGGGAGCTGTGCGTATCGGAAAAGTTGCAGTCTCCCTTCTTGGCACAAAGCCGGTAAAAGCTGAGATCATGCTTCATGGTTCATTTGCAGAGACATATAAGGGACATGGGACGGATAAGGCACTGCTAGCTGGGATAATGGGAATGGAACCGGATGACGAGCGTATCAGAAATAGTCTGGAATTGGCCAAAGAAGAAGGGCTTGAGTATCGGTTCGGAAAAGTATATATTGAAAATGCACATCCTAATACGGCACGTATAATCCTCTGGGATAAGGATGGACGTACCTGCAGCATTGAAGCTGCGTCGGTAGGTGGCGGCAGTATTCTGGTGAAAAAGGTAAATGGCATGAATGTTGAATTTTCCGGACAGTACGAGACGTTGATTGTACTGCATGAGGATGTTGCGGGCATGATTGCCGAGGTTACATATTTCATGGCGGAGAGAGGTATAAACATCGGCTCTTTCCGCTGCGTAAGGAAAGAAAAGGGTGGAGCTGCCGTAATGATAATCGAGTGCGACAGCGTAGTCCCGAAGAGTGTCGTGGATGAAATCAGAAAGCAACCCCATGTGTTAAGTTGTGTCAGAGTAGAAAAATTAAAGTAAAGGGAAAAAATATGTATCAATATGATTCGGTTGATTTTTTAGTTAATGAGGCGGAAAAAAATAATAAAAAAATTTCAGAATTAATTTTAAAAGAACAGGCAGAAAGAATGGAGATAACACGGGACGACCTTTATAGCAAAATGGAAAAGCGGTTTGAAGTTATGGAGGAGGCCGTAAAGAAGGGGAGTATGCCTGGGTTGCGCTCTGTCAGCGGTTTAAGCGGCGGAGACGCCTACAAGATGAAGTGCCAGGTCGATCGTGGTGAAAATCTTTGCGGACCACTTTTTGGCCATGCGCTGACGAAAGCTTTGGCGGTATCGGAACTGAACTCATGCATGGGAAAGATTGTGGCAGCGCCGACGGCCGGTTCCTGCGGCATTATTCCATCTGCCGTCCTGACGATTATGGAAGATAAAAATATAGACCGGAAGGATGCTGTGATGTCGCTGTTTACAGCTTCGGGAATCGGCATAGTGATTGCCAATAAAGCAAGCATATCGGGGGCGGAAGGTGGCTGTCAGGCGGAGTGCGGTACTGCATCTGCAATGGCGGCCGCTGCAATTACAGAGATGGCGGGAGGAACGCCGAGGATGATATCCAATGCTGCTGCCATTGCCTTAAAGAATATCCTGGGGCTTGTATGCGATCCGGTTGCAGGGCTGGTAGAAGTGCCTTGCATCAAGAGAAATGCCATGGGTACGGCCAATGCGCTGACAGCCGCGGAACTGGCGCTTGCAGGAATAGAAAGCCGCATTCCGGTGGATGAAGTAATCGAAGCGATGAAAAAAATAGGGGATATGATGCCTTCCTGCCTTAAAGAGACTGCACAGGGTGGACTGGCAGATACGAAGACCGGGCGTTTTTATAAAAAGGCCGGGTTTGATTTATAAGCTGGGCAAGAGCACCTGTGACTTGAGTCAGGAAAGGTTCAAAGCGGAAGCAGATGTGAATTACAAATGAAAGGGGAAAATATATGAACAGCAGCGATAAAAATAAATTCATAGCAGAAAGTTTTGATGCAATGATTCATGGGCAGTTCACAAAGTTCAAGGAAGATAATACTAAAACAATCAGGAAGGCTGTTAAAAAGGAAGATTATAAAGGATATGAAGAGATCATTACAAATGCAATCAAGGAATCCTTTAAGGCTATAGAAGGATGGGAGAAAACAGCTTTTGATGAATTTGGCGGACAGACACCGCAGCAGTATTTTATGAGTATAAATGCTTTGGATGACTTTCTTGATGTTATGGCTGAGATGATTGAAAGAGATGCTGCTATGTTTCCTGTTTCGCTGACAGACAGCATCAAAAAATTTAGCAAGAGTTTTGAAGCTGAAATACTTACTAAATTGGATATGATCGTGCCGGATAAGGCAGGAAAACTGACGCCGATGCAAAAGGCAGAGATCAAGGCGGCTGACATTATAGCTCCTGAAAAGGAGGTAGAGCCTTTATCCAGGCTTTTATTCAAACTTGATAAGAAGAATGTAGATGAGCAAACAGTCACATATATAATGGATGGACTTAAAAACGCAGGCGAAGCTTCCATACCATGCCTTATAGCTATGTGTGAAAAGAGCGGACATGAGGGGCTTATTTATGGACATTCCATCACAGCACTTGCAAATATCGCATCAGAGCATAAGACTGAAGAGATATACAGGTATTTGAAAGAGTGTTTCAGAAAAAGTAAAACGAAAATTATCGAGGCAAATGCTCTTGGCATATATGGAGATGGAAGGGCGGTTGTCGCCATCCGAAGCTATGTAGAAAATGATGTACCGTATATGGAGGATAGCGAGTACCAACGTTATAGGAATATTATTTTAGACCTTGGCGGGATGGTGGATGATTTAGACAACGCATTTGAAACTTTTCATCGTCGGTAATATAATTCGGTTTAAAGGATACCCTGGAAACTTTGGAATAGTTCTTATAATAAATAAATGGGGTTTAACCCCATTTATATTGTTTTTACTATTTCTTATACCTAAAAACAAGATCATTGTAGATTTAAATGGAAGATAAAATAGTTATAAATATTATAGCCTCAATTTAATCCTTTTTCAAAAGACCAATTGCAGAAATTACTAAACCTGAAAGTGCTATTAAATATTGAAAACCACCAAAATTGGAATTAGAGTCGAGAGCAAGTATGCTTCCAAATAAAGTTATATTTATTCCCATCAACATTATTTTAAAGCCAGATATATCTTTCTTTAATGATAAAATAATAAGACTTGCTACCAAACATAATAAAACCAAAACTAAAAATAGTATAACTGCCATTTTTATTTTTTCCCTTTTAATTCAAAAAATATTGCTATTGTTTATATAGATAAATTATATACTAAATATTTACAGCTATCAAAAAATCATTTGGAGTGGAATAACATGAATATAACGATCAGATTAGAAAAAGAAAGTGACTATAGAAGTGTAGAATATATGACAAGAGAAGCATTTTGGAATGTGTACAAACCAGGATGCGATGAGCATCTGATTGTGCATAAGATAAGGAAAGTACCGGCATTTATTAAAGAATTAAGTTTTATAGCATGTGATAATGATAGGATTGTAGGAAATATAGTTTATTCAAAAGCAAAAGTGGTCGATGATGAAAATAAGGAATTTGAAGTTTTGTGTATGGGACCGATAGCGGTATTGCCTTCTTATCAAAGGCAAGGTATCGGTTCTTTGTTGATGAATTATTCTATTGAAAAAGCAAAGCGATTGGGATATAAAGCCGTAATTATTTTTGGGAATCCCGATTATTATCATCGTTTTGGATTCATTAATGCCAAGGAATATGGTATTCAAACATCTATGGGTAATAATTTTGAAGCATTTATGGCATTGGAACTTTGCAGCGGCGGACTGAATGGCATTTCCGGTAGATATTATGAAGATGAGGTCTTTAAAACAGGGAAAGAAGAATTGGAGATTTTTGAGAAAGAGTTTCCTCATAAAGAGAAATGCATTACGGATACTCAGCTGAAGTAAATATACGCAGGCATTGTTGCTGCCGCGGTAAAATGCTGAGTGATTATAGAAAAATTTTGCAAGACTTCAGATGGTGGCAAATTGAAACATCATATTATGATATAATTATAGATAATATGTCTAAGGGAGAAGTTTGAATGAAGGATATAAGAAAATATAATTATAAGCGTATAGATACACTGAATATGCAAAAATATCTTTCAATAGACGATTATAATGAGTTCGTGAAAGTTATAAATGAGCTTGAAACGAAAAATATAATAACTCCGGTAAAAAGTAGCAAGTTAAATGGGAAAAGGCCTCCGTTATATAACAGATATAATATATTGCCGGAGCAGGAAGATTATTCCGCCATTTATGATGAGCTGATGCATAAGCTGAACTATCGCTTAAACAGTGAATATTACTTAAAACATCCAAAACAGTATGAGAAAGACAGACCGTATGTGCTGAAGCTAAGCGGTTTTTTAAATGACAGGAGATATCTTTTGAACATGCCGATATCGGAAAATGAAAGGTCTTTTCAGATATGGAACAGGGAGAAATATCTAAGGTCCGGCGGCGGAAAAAGGTTGCTGAATAATCTCAGGTTTCCAATCGAAATGCTTAATATATATTCTACAACAGAACCCCTTGCCTACTTTTCAGTCAACAAAAACACTCCTCAAAAAATCCTTATAATAGAAAACATGGATACATTTTATACTATGAGACGATATTTATTGACAGATGGGGAACCCATATTTGGTGAAAATATTGCCACGGTGATGTACGGAAGAGGGAAGGATATATGGAGGACATTCAATGATTTTGGCGTGTGCATGGAGTCATACCTTTTGTGCAGGTATAATGAAATATTGTATCTTGGGGATTTGGATTATGAAGGGATACTTATTTTTGAGGAGCTTCATGAAAACTTTAAGGTGAATTTTTTAATCCATCCATTTGTAAAAGCATATAACTATATGGTGGACAAGAGCATAAAAGAAAATATGGACCTTCCAAAGAGCAAGAAGGGGCAGAATAAAAATCTAAAGGGTATTTTTGTAGAGAGTTTTCCGCTAAATTACAGGGAAAGGATAGATGGCATACTCGAATCCGGGAGATATATTCCCCAGGAGATAATCAATTTAGGAGACCTTAAAATGGAGAAAATAGATGAATCTTGATTTTTTAAAAAAATTTAGTACGAGAATGAAAAAAGTCGGAATGCATACATTGATAGATTATAACAGTATGTTTAAAAATATGTGGAAGAGTTATGGCTTTGAAGAATCATACGAGTATATAAACCTGATATATGCGATGCTGATGTTTATAATGGAGCAGTCCTTAAAAGACGAGGTATGCACTATAGATGATATTGCATCTTATATAGACGAGCTGAACAGCAAATTTTTCGGGAAAAGTTTAACTTATGAGCAGTGCAAGAGCCTTGGTGATTTTATAGTAAACACCATACTATGCGACGAGGGTAGGGCCATGTACTTCAAGGGTTATGATTTTGAGGCAAAGAAGTATGTAGACATACATATATCGTATGTAAGCAATAAAATAGTTTATATAAACGATACTGTGAGGAGGACTTCCTACTATCTAACCGACGACGGTTATTCGCTTCTTTTAGGCACTTTAGAGGTAGAAAACAATATGAAGCTTACCATACAGGAAATGATATTCAAGCTTCACCTGGAAAAGGCCGATTACAGCAAAGCAGTGGATGATATAAAGCAGATATTCAACCTGTCAAGGATACAGCTTCAGAAAATTAAAGAAGGCATCAGGAGAATAAGGGAGAATGTACTCGATTTTTCATCTGAAGAGTATGAGACCACATTAAATGATGATATGGCAATCATAAAAGAGCAGAGGAATAAGTTCAAGGCATACCGTGAGCATGTCAAGGAAAAAATTGAAGAATTTTATGAACAGGGCATAGGCAGAGATAAGTTGAATGACGAGGATCTTGACAAGCTCAATAATTTAGGCACGATAAATGAATATTTATCCAGGGTGATTGGGGAACAGCAGAAGATATTGAGTACCCATTTTGACTTTAAACATGCCTACTCGGAGGCTCTTACGGGAATGACAGCTGTAGCTGCCATAAAAAGGATAAATTTTGCAGGCGAGATTTATGAGCCGATACTCAATGATGTTTCAAAGCTTAAGACACTGGATAAAATATTAAGGCCGTTATATATATCGAAGCCCCACCAATTTTACAATATCAATAAAAGCATCCAGTATCAAAGAGTTATAAGGGAAAGGGATGATGATATTGAAGAGGAGCTGTCCTCGGATGAAGATGTATTTATGGAAGAAAAGGAAAGGGAACGCAGGGAAAAGCTGCTCAAATACAGGGGAGTGCTTGAAGTGCTGTTTGAATATCTGATAAATTTCCAGGATAGAAAGGTATATTTGAGTAAAATTGCAGAAGATATACGGAAAAATAGAGATGTGAAAGGGGCATTTGTGCCGTCAGTTGAAATATTCAGGGAAGTTATGATAGAACTTTTGAAGTCGAATCACATAAATATGGAGGAGCTTAAAAGAGAATCAAAGAAAAGCATTCGGGATGACAGTCCCATAGATTTTGAGTTCAATAAAACAGTTATGGAAATTGTGGAGGAGGATAAAAAATTTTCCAATATAAGGGAGATAGATATCAGTAAGGCTATTGACAGGTCACCTGTTAAAATCTATGGTATCCAAACAGATAAGGGTTATGTAAAGACTGTCATATGCACGGACATAGAATTTAAGGTAAATTAGGAGGCAACAATGTATACGGCTGAACAAATATCAAAGTCATCAAAAATATTATATTATCTTATGCAGCACGGAGAGCTTTCAGACGATAAGGAAAGGGAATTATACAGGACATACAGCGAGAATGAAGATATAATGAATCTAGTCAGGCTCCAGGGCGCTGAGTTTGGATGCGCTATACAAAAGTACAGCGGCGTAATATATTTGATTCCAAATGAGGAGAACGATTTTCTGGGTTATTCAAAGACGGACTTGAAAAAGGAGCTTTGCAGGTCAAATGCCAATGACAAGGACTATTATCTTTCGCAGTTTGTGATACTTACTCTTTTGGTTGAAATATATGGCTCTTCGGGGAAGAGCAGCAAGTCGAGGACATTTATAAAGTATGGGGAAATTTTAAACATTGTAACGGAAAGGCTGAGCAAGGCGGCGCAGAGCGAGAACATCGACGACTTGGAGAAAAAGAGCGGCATAGCATTTACGAATATATCGGAGCGGTGGGAAGCCCTTAAAAGTTCAGACAAGGCATCGCTATCTAAGACAACTAAGGAAGGCTTCGTAGCGACGATACTTAATTTTCTGGAAAGCCAAGGCCTCATAAATTTCATAAGGGAAGATGATATGGTACTTCCAACTCCCAAATTGGACAATTTTATGGATTGGAACATATTAAACAGGAATAACTATAAGAGAATACTACAGGCTTTCAAGGAGGCAGCAAATGAGTAAGATTAATGCGGTAAGGATAGTAAATTTGAATTACAATAAGAATACCATGAGGATAAACGATGAAACGTTTGAATTCGGGGGAGAGAGCACATTGGTGTCCCTAAGAAACGGTGGAGGGAAAACCGTATTGGTGCAGATGATGATGGCTCCTTTTGTAAATGCCAGATACAGGGACCTTAAGGACAGAAAATTTGAAAACTATTTTATATCGCCGATTCCAACGTATATACTTGTCGAATGGCTCCTTGACAATAATTCATCCTATGTCTTGATCGGTATGGGCATCAAGAGAAGGAGCGCTTCACCCGATGATGAATCAAGGGGGGCTTTGGATATATTCACATTCATCCATGAATACAAAGAAGGGAACGAATATGATATACATAACTTCCCCGTGACTGAAAAGACCGAAAGGGGTTTTAAGGTTAAAACATTTTCTTATATTAAAAAGGTTATGGATGGAATAAAGGCAGACAGACAATATATCTTTGACTATTTTGATCTTGATATCGATTCCCAGAGAAGAAAATATTTTGATATACTGAAACAGTATAATATAAATCACAGGGAATGGGAGAGCATCATAAAGAGGATAAATCTTAAAGAATCGGGATTGTCGGATTTGTTCCAGGATTCAAAGACCATCCCAGGGCTTGTGGAAAAGTGGTTTTTGCCTACGGTAGAGGATAAGCTAAACGATAAAGACGATAAAATTAAAAACTTCCAGGAAATAATGAAAAAATTCATATATCAGTATAAGGAAAATGAAAACAAAATATTGAGAAAGAACGGCATAAATGAATTTAAAACATTTTCATCAAATATAATGAAATCATCCCAAGAATTCAGATCTGCCAAGATGAATACCCAAAGGATTAAAAATGATATTGCAAATCTTTACGCCTACATAGTATCCCGGATAAAAAGTATTTCTGATGAAAAGGTATCCTTGGAGGAAAAGCTTGCCGGACTTCGTGAAGAGATAGATGAGATAGAGTATGAAAGGCTTTCATTCGAGTACTATGGGTTGATCGGAGAGATAGATAAGCTTGTGGCAGATGAGCGGGAACTTAAGGTATATATGGAAGGATGTGAGACCCGGATAAAGCAGAGTGAGGATAAAATTGCCCTTCAGGAATGCGCAAAGTTGTATAAGCAATACAAAGAGGCATCAAGAAACGTACAGCAGTATGAAAATATGCTTGATACGGCTAAATCTGAGGATCAGGTGAAGCAGAAGGAGAGGAATAATCTTGGATTTACACTAAGGAAATTGTATGATGGTATAGTCGAAAATCGAAAGAAGAAATTGTCTTCAAAGACTGACGAGAAGCTGAATACTGAAAAGCTTATAGGGGATCTGCGTTTGAATGAAGAGAAACAAAACGGCAGAATTGCAGAACTGACAGGAGAAAAGGCATCCTTGAAGAGCAATATAATGTCTTATAACAAGGAAGAAGACAATTTCATAAAAAAATATAACCAGGTTTTAAGGCGCAATATCATCGGAGAGTATGATAGCATCGTACTTGATTCATATAAAAAAGGTTTTAAAGACAGAATCGATAAAACGGACATAGAATATGGAGAAATGTTAAGGGAACAGGAAAAGGTAACACAGGAGCTGCCGCAAAAAAGAAAACAACTTGAAGATGAAAAGCTTAAAAAAATACAATTAAACGCAAATTTTAAAGATGCGAAAAAAGATGCGGAAGCAATGGAAAAATCCGTAGATGAGATAAGGAAGATATTATTATATAGCAGTATGGAAGAGAACAGAGTCTTTGACAGGGAATATATACTAAAGCAGCTTGCACGGAAAATAGAATCATTAAAAGCCGATAGGGATGTGCTCTCCAAACAAAGGGATGGCCTTGAGAAGGAAAGAGGGATGTATGAGACAGGGAGAAATGTCAGACTGTCCGATGAAATAGAGGAAAGGCTTAGAATTCTTGATATACACATTGTTTTTGGACTTGAATGGCTTAAAAAACAGTATCTTGCGAGAGAAAAGAAGGAGGAACTCATAAAGAAGAATCCATTTTTGCCTTACTCCCTGATAATGACAAGGGATAATTTAGACAGGCTAAAAAATGAAGAAGCGGAAGTGTTTACTTCATTTCCTGTGCCGATAATAGAACAGGAAAGGCTCGAGGACAGCCTCGACGTCAAAGTTGCAAATAATGTTTACACACTTGGGAATATTAATTTTTTTATAGCATTTAACAGCAGGATACTAAATGAAGAGGAGCTAAAAAAGCTTATTGACGTGTTGAGTTCCAAGATAGAGGAAGTTAAGGGGTTTATAAGTATCAAAGATGAAGAGATAGGCAAATATACTGGCGATTATAAAAAGGTAGAAGACTTTAATATAGGGAAAGCCGATATAATAAATATGCAAAAAATGATAGACGAGATCCGGAATGATATCGATGATAACAGCACTGAAATCAGCCTTTTAATTGATAAGGTTCATTTTCTTGAGGAAAACCAGAAAAAGCTGGATAAGGCTGTTAGAAATATAGAGGATAGGAAAAGGGATTTAGAGGATGAAAGGAAAGATTTTTCAGCTCTCATGGATGAATATGGCAGGTATTTAAAAGATAATGAACAATTCAAAGAAAAGGAAATCGAACTGCAAAAGGCAAGAGATGCTAGGGAAAAGATAAACAGTGATCTAAAAAAGCAAGAGGCATTGCTAAATACAATAAATGAACAGCTTACCAACCTTAAAATAAAATTCAACGATGATAATAATAAGGCCGGACAATATCTTAACTTTAAAGAAGGCGAGATAGTTGATAGGGATATTGAGGACATTGAAGCGAGGTATATTTCCCTTACGCAGAAAATCGGTCTTAAAGTTAAACAGCTTGAAGATGTGCTCAGTGAGTTTAGAAGGAATTTTAAGGACTATGAGGATGAACTCATTAAGAAAAGCGATGAATATGGATTCCAAGAAAGCCAGTACAGCATAATCTCATACGATCAAATCGCACTGAAGACTCTTAAAGCTGAGAATATTCAATATGAAAGTGATCTCAAAAAAGCAACTGCAAAACTTCATGATATTGAGATAATAAAAATTCAGAAGAAAGACAAGCAAAGATATAAACTGGATGAGATCCATTCCATGGGAAGAGAGACTCCTAAAGACAGGATGTATATAAGCAATCTTGATTTTAAAGGGAGGAAAGAAATCAAGAGCAGGGAGATAAATGAATGCAACAGGGATATAAAAGAAAAGGAGGATCTTTATATAAACCTTAACGATACTAAAAATAGGATGAATGAATATGCTGATTTTGTAGTATCAGAGCCCAAAACTCCTGATTACCCGTTAGGACAGGTGGATGGCATAAGGGAGGAACTTAGAAAAGCATATATGGAAAGCATCGGAGAGGAAAGGGGAAAGGAAAACATGCTATCCGACTGCTGCCAGGAGTTATCGATGGAAGGCAGGTTTTCAAGGGATGAATTCTTTAAAAATACAGTTGATACGCTTTTGGAGATAAAGCACAATCCGGAAGATGTCATAAAAACTCTGAAAACTATAGATGAAGTACATGTAAAAATGCTAAAGCAGCTGGAGACGGATCTTTCGAAAGTGGAAGAGGAAAAAAGGAATATAATCGATATGTTTTACGAATATGTGGAACAAGTATATGAGCACATAGGGAGAATAGACGATAATTCGTCGATTAATATAAACGGAAAATATATAAAGATGCTGAATATTATACAGCCTGACTGGGATAAGAGAGAAGAGCAATACAGGATGTTATCGAGGGATTTTGTGGAAAATACTACAAAAAGTTGCCTCGATGAGCTATCCAAAGGCGAAAATATCGAGGAAATACTGTCAACAGAGATTACAACCAAAAAGCTATATGATTATATAGTCGGTATCAGCGAGATAGACATAAGGCTTTACAAAATCGAAGCTTCAAGGCAGGTCCAGATAAGTTGGAACCAAGTATCCGAAAACTCCGGAGGAGAAGGATTTTTATCTGCATTTGTAATCCTAAGCAGCCTTTTATCTTATATGAGGAAGGAAGAAAGCGATATATTTAAAACTTCAGAAGAAGGCAAGGTTATCATAATGGATAATCCTTTTGCCCAGACTAATGCTGAGCATCTCTTGAAGCCCCTTATGGAAATAGCAAGGAAAAACAACACGCAGCTTATATGCTTTACTGGTCTTGGAGGGGATTCAATATATAACAGGTTTGACAATATATATGTCCTGAATCTCGTTGACTCGAAATTTAAACCTGGAATGCGGTTTATCGAAGGCGAACATAAAAAAGGTGAGGAAATGACGAATATGACTTCATCCAGATTCAAGATACAGATGGAGAAGACGGAACAATTGAGACTATTTTAGGGGAAATGTGCTATAATTTGATAAATTGAAAGAAAATATAAAATATATTGATTTGTATGTATTACATATATATACTAAAAGAGGATAATTCAAACGGAAACGTTGGGTGGTGAATCTGGTGTATTCAAAGGATTCAAAATGGATAAGCTTTAAGGGCGCACCTTGCGATATCGCAAAGATATACTATTTTAAAAGGATTTTTGACGCGAAAAAGGGCTTAAGTCTTATAATAAGGGTTAGTGCGGACAGCAGGTATAAGCTGTATTTCAATGGAAGACTTGTATCGACGGGGCCGTGCAAAGGAAATGAGTGGACAACCTATTATGAAACAGTCGATCTTTCTTCATATATTAAGGACGGGAGAAATGTTATTGCTGCAGAAGTTATGCACCTGCCGGATGTGAAGGCCTGCAATAAAAATAACATGGGGCTGTGTGGAGTTGCAAGGACTTCAAAGGCAGCTTTTCTGCTTGATGGTGTGGTTGCAGATCAAAATGGCACGGCAGTTGAAGATATCTGCACCGATGGGAAATGGTATGTGAAGCAGGTGGACGGGATTAAGTTTATTTCCCCTGTATCGAGTGTATATGCATGCATTTTTGAAAAAGTGGATTGTAATAAGGCAGATATAAACTGGAAAAAGGATCCAACCACCGACGGGTGGTCAAGCCCCGAAATACTTGGCAGCTCATTTATAAATCGAAAATCTTCAAACCTCTGTGGCGAGTTGACGTTTTGGTACCTTAAGGAAAGGCCCATACCCAAGCTGTATAGGACCAAAAGGAGATTTTTAAATGTTACGAATACCAACTTTGGCAGAAGAGACTTGAACGGTTTTATAAATGATAAATATGAATTAAAGATTCCTCCTAATAAATGTATTTTTTTTGAATTGGATGCAGGTGAACTTACCACGGGATATATTAGAGTAAGGCTTAAAGGCGGAGATAGGAGCAGCATAAAGATAATATATTCCGAATGCTATTTTAAGTGTGACGATGGCAAGTATAAAAAGGGAATCAGGGATGACATAAGCGGAGTAATCATCGGCGATTACGATATAATAAACGTTGGTCGGCGGAAGGCAGACTATGAAACATTTTGGTTCCGGACATTCAGATTTATACGCGTTGAGGTTAAAACCGGAGCCGATGGGCTTACGCTTCAAAGATTGGATTATGATGAGACAGGATATCCCTTAATTGTGAAGGGAAACTATGAATCTTCCGATGCGACCCACACCAGGATGTGGGATGTAAGCATAAGGACATTGAAGAGGTGCATGCACGAAACATATGAGGATTGCCCATACTATGAGCAGCTTCAATATTCTATGGACAGCAGGCAGGAAATATTATTTACATATCAGATATCAAATGACGACAGGTTGGCCCAAAAGTGCATAGAAGATTTTCATAGTTCCCTTATGCCTTTCGGACTTCTGCAATCGAGGTATCCGAGTGAAATAAGGCAGATAATCCCGGGATTCTCGCTACACTGGATCTTCATGCTTCACGATTATCTTATGTATCGTGGCGATATCGATTTTGTAAAGAAATACAGGCCGACAGTGGATGCAATATTGGGATGGTTTGACAGGCACCTGACAAAGCAGGGTATAGTCGGACAAACAGGATACTGGCCCTTTGTGGACTGGGTTGACGGATGGGATTTAAATAGCGTGCCTCCTGCAAACAGGAAAGGGCCTATTACAGTGTACAGCCTCATGTATGCATCAGCACTCCAAAAGGCCGCTGAGATATTTAAAGTTACGGGAAGAAAAGATGTTTCAAAGGAATATTTGCTAAGAAGCAGAAATATATTGAATGCTGTAAAAGAATATTGCTGGGACAATACAAGGGGAATGCTTAAAGATGGCCCTGATGTTTATGAATTCAGCCAGCATACGCAGATATGGGCCGTGCTTTCTGGGCTTTGCGACAGGCGGGGTGCTAAAGATTTGCTGCTTCGGACAATGAAAATGGATATTCCGAAAGCATCCTATGCCATGTCCTTCTATCTTTTCAGGGCTCTTGAAATAGCCGGACTTTATGATAGGATGGATGAACTTCTGGATAAGTGGAGAGATCTTCTGGATTTGAACCTTACAACCTGGGTTGAAGACCCTGTAAATCAGAGAAGTGATTGCCACGGCTGGGGCGCACTGCCTCTTTATGAATTTCCAGCGGTTATCCTCGGTGTGAAGCCGAAAGACGCAGGATATAAAGTAATAAATATATCTCCCCATATATGCAATTTGAAATATGCAAAGGGGCATGTTTGTACTAAATTCGGTATGGTTTTTGTAAGCTGGAATATAGACAAGAACAGGTTTTATATAAAAATAACTTCACCCGCTAATATAGAAAAGGAAATAATATTGCCGGATGGAAAACATGAAAAATCATATAATGCTAAGATTTCATTAGAATGCGATTTAATATAGAAAATGAATCTTCTGGAGGGTGGATCAATGGAATACCCTGACAAAATACCCGAATATATAAGGAACGTTTTTAGAAGGCATGGAATAAATATCGAAGACATAATTATTTCCGCCAATGCTGATATTTCCATCGATGAAGAATACTGCGATATATGGATTGTACTCGATGACAAAAAATTGGCGATGCTTAAAGGAAAAGATAAAAAAGAGAAGATAAAACTTTTTTCGGGATTTAAACTGAAAAAGAATGAAAACATGAATAAGCATGAGTGGGTGGAGCAGAGTTTTGAAATATTTCCGTTAGAAGATATAGAAAGCCTGAAAGCCGAAAACATGGTTTCAACCGGAGTGCTTACGGCAAAAATTCATGGTGAAGATAAGGAACTTTGCATGTTCAACAGAGGAAATGCCAAAAAGATTGCGACATTTGTGAAGCTGTTTGGAAAAATAAAAAAGGATCAAAAGCTTAACGAGGAGGATCTCAGGGAAGACGATGATAGGGCATACTGTCCTAAATGCGGGATGCTTTACCCCGACCCAAAAAGAAAGATATGCCCAAGGTGTATGGACAAGAGGTCCATCTTCTTAAGAGTGCTTTCTTTTGTACCGAAATATAAAAAAAAGATATCGTTTATAGTTCTATGCATGTTTTTTAATGTCGGGCTCAATCTTTTAAGCCCTTATATAGGAGGAAGCGTTCTGTTCGATCAGGTGCTTATAAAGGGCGGGAGGCATTACGGACAGGTAGGGCTTATTGTACTTGTAATTGTAATATCAAAAGCATTCGCCCAGATCGCTGGAATATTCCAGGGGCGTGTCAACTCCACTCTAAGCGCCGAAGTCATTTTTGATCTTAAGACGCAAGTTTTCGATGCAATGCAGCACCTGTCATTGAGCTTTTATAGCAAAAAAGAGACCGGCAACCTTATGACAAGAATAAATGGCGATGCCGAAAATCTACAGTCTTTCTTCCACGATGGGTTCCCGTATTTTATCGTAAATGGGACCATGATCATCGGCATAAGTATAATAATGGTAACTATGAATCCTAAGCTTGCGCTGCTTGTGCTAATACCGGCGCCGGTTGTCGTTTATTACCTTAAAAAGATGTTCCCGGTATTATGGAGAATGTACCATAAAAGGTATATAAGCAACAGCAAGCTTAATTCCCACATAAATGATTCGCTCAAGGGCTTTAGAGTGGTTAAGGCCTTTGGAAAGGAATCTGCTGAAGTAAATAAGTTCAATAAGATAAACCAGGGAGTGTTTTCTGTGGATTTAGGCCTTGGAAACCTTACAAACGCATTGTTCCCGTTCATGTGGTTCATTATGGGAATAGGTTCGCTGCTGGTTTGGGGGGTCGGAGGATATCAGGTTGTAAAGGGTGAGCTGACATTTGGCACTCTTGTATCCTTTATAGGCTATATAGGCATGATTTACGGGCCCCTTCAGTTTATGACGCAGATTGTGGATTGGTGGTCCAATTGTATGAATTCTGCACAGAGGATATTTGAAATAATAGATTCCGTACCCGATGTGGCAAATTCTCCTTATGCAAAGAGGATGCCTAATATAAAGGGCGGTTTGGAGTTTAAAAACGTTTCATTCAGCTATGAGCCCAACAAGCCCGTGCTTAATAATATAAGTTTTAAGGTAAATCCGGGAGAGATGCTTGGCATAGTCGGGCATTCCGGCGCAGGGAAATCTACAATTGCCAACTTGATCGACAGATTGTATGATGCCGATGAGGGCGGCGTATATATAGATGGGGTGAATATAAAAGACATCGATTTAAAGGATTTAAGGGGACAAATAGGAATGGTTTCGCAGGAGAGTTTTTTGTTTATGGGAAGTATAGCCGAAAATATAGCGTACGCAAAACCCGATGCAACCATGGACGAAATAGTATATGCCGCAAGGGCTGCCAATGCCCATGATTTCATAATGGAATTTCCAGATGGATATGATACCGTAATAGGAAAAGCCGGAAGGGATCTTTCAGGGGGCGAAAAACAGAGAATATCCATAGCAAGGGCAATACTTCATAACCCCAGGATACTTATACTGGATGAGGCAACAGCTTCCGTGGATACGGAAACCGAAGGGAAAATACAGGAATCCCTTGAAAGACTTGTTGAGGGAAGGACGACAATATCCATAGCGCACAGGCTTTCCACCCTTAGAAATGCAGACAAGCTTGTTGTCGTTGAGAATGGGAAAATAATTGAATCGGGTACTCATATTGAGCTTATAAATAAAAAAGGCACTTATTACAAAATGGTGCAAAAACAGAGCGAGGCTTTAAAACTAAGGGGGGTTGGTGATTGATGGAGGAGCAATCCATTGTCGATGAAGCAAAAGGAGCAGGCGAAATAAGATTTTTAAAAGCAAAGGATACGGCATTTACGAGGACGCCTGGCGGTTTTTTGGCTCTTAAAATAAGTAATGGCGAAAGTTATCCACGTGTTAATCTTTTCAGATCCTTCCCCTTTAGCCATCCTAAAGAATATATTTCGGTGAGGGATGAAGAAGATAAAGAGATAGGGATAATAAGGAACATAGAAGATTTTCCCGATGACGCTGTAAAACTGTTTGAGGAAGAGTTTAAGAGGAGATATTTCGCTCCTGTGATTAAGAAAATCAATTCTGTTAAGGATGAGTTTGGATATTCATACTGGGATGTGGATACGGATGCGGGAATATGCCGTTTTACAGTTCAAGGAAGGTATAATGTAATATCCTTAGGAAACGGCAGGGTAATCATCTCCGATGTCGACGGCAATCGCTTTGAGATACCAAACTACAGGCTGCTCGATGAAAAAAGCATAAAGAGGCTTGAGATATACCTGTAAGCTAAAATCAATATCGTTTTATTTTAGACTTCAAAAGGAGAAAAAGCATGAGATTATTATTTGAACTTCCGCAAACAGAAAAGCGCGCAATAAATGAGAAGCTTAAAGGCGAGCCCATATTATACTGTACTCCTTATGATATAGGAGGAGACGGCAACCTGACGGAAGGATGGATTGTAATAACGAGGAATAAGCTTTTCAACATTCATGACGGCGAAATAATTTTGAATGTTAATATTAAGGAAGCAAAAAACTATAAATCGTATGTCATGGTGGGCAATGGCATACTGGAAGCCGATATAAATGGAGAGACGATGATAATAGCACGATATAGCATGAAGCATGTACCAAGATATGCATATATCGCAAGGATATTGAACTTGCTTGCAGAAGGTAAAAAGATAAACATAAAAAGCGATGAAGACGAGAATATCTGTCCAAAGTGCGGGAGAGCTCTTAAAAAGGGTTCAAAGGTATGCAGGCACTGTTTGAACAAAGCGGCGGTTTTAAAAAGGCTTATGGGGATGGCAAAACCTCACTGGAAACTTTTGGCCATAGCTGTTGCTCTATTCTGGGTTCTTACGGGAATATCCCTTGTTACCCCGTATGTACACAGGTTATTTATTGACAATTGTCTGCTTCCTAAAAGTACCAAGGTAAAGCCGGGTTTGTCGTCGATCTTATTCTATGTAGGACTTATCACATTATTGCAAATATTGAACACTCTCGTAACTTATGTCAGGGGCAAGGTTATGGTAAATGTGGGCAGCAACCTTTCGGCTGAACTTAGAAATATGGTGTATAAAAAAATTCAGTCGTTATCGCTGGATTATCTGAGCAAAAGAAAAACAGGCGACCTCATGAACAGGGTAACAAAGGACACCGAGAGGATAAAGGGATTTATACAAAATCAGGCGGTATTCGGCATAAACCAGATATTGATACTTATAGGTATCTGCATAATACTTTTCGCTACCAACTGGAAACTTGCACTTATGATAATACTGCCGATGCCTGTTGTTATTTTATTTATACGTATAACCTGGAAAAAGGTACATTCGATGCTTCATAAACAGTGGAGGTCGATGGATAAGGCAAATTCGCTCCTTCAGGATATTTTAAGCGGGATAAGGATCGTAAAGTCTTTTGGACAGGAAGAAAAGGAAATAGAAAGGTTTAAGTCGGCGAGCAGAGATTTCGCTGATTGTTCAGGAGGCAACGAAAAATACTTTAATACTATATTTCCGGCGATCAACTATGTAATGGGTGCGGGACAGTTTTTTGTCATGTATTACGGGGGAAAGCTGGTGCTCAAACATGAGATGCAAATAGGAGAACTTGTTCAGTTTACCCAATACGTAGGCATGCTTTATGGTTCGTTGAATTTTATGAGCTTTCTTCCGAGAATGTTTGCCGACGCCATGACTGCAGTCGAAAGGATTTTTGAAATAATAGACGCCGAGCCCGATATCAAAGACAGCAAGGACGCAAAGCATAAAGATATAAAGGGCGAAATTATTTTAAAAAATGTAACATTTGGATACCATTCCTACGAGCCCGTACTTGAGAATATAAACATGGATGTAACTCCCGGAGAGATGATAGGTCTTGTTGGACATTCCGGTGCAGGTAAATCCACCCTTATAAACCTTATAATGAGGCTTTATGATGTGGACGATGGGGAAATACTTATCGATGGGGTTGATATAAAGGATATTTCACAGAAGGATTTAAGGTCGCAGATAGGAGTGGTCCTCCAGGAAAACTTTCTTTTCACGGGTACGATACTGGAAAATATAAGGTACTCGAAACCGAATGCTTCGCTGGAAGAGATAATAACAGCCGCAAAAATTGCAAATGCACACGATTTTATCATAAGATTCCCGGATGGATATGATACAATGGTAGGAGAAAACGGGCATAACCTTTCCGGAGGAGAGAGACAGCGCATTTCAATTGCAAGAGCCATATTGAATAATCCTAAAATACTTATACTCGACGAGGCTACCGCTTCCCTTGATATCGAAGCGGAACAGCAGATACAGGAGGCCCTCGGCAGGCTGGTAAAAGACAGGACAACTTTTGCGATAGCTCACAGGCTTTCAACATTAAAAAATGCCAACAGGCTTCTGGTAATCGATAGAGGTAAACAAGCGGAGATGGGGACTCATGATGAACTGATACGCAAGAAAGGCATATATTACAGGCTTGTAATGGCACAGAGGCAGATGACGAGGGTAAGAAAATAATATGATGTCCCGGTAACAACAGACACCACTTTGACGCATAATATAGAATTGTAAACAGATATTTTATAAGATTTTATAAAGCAGATTAAATCATTGTTCAGGTGGTGTTTTTATATGAACCCGAGGGCTAACATTATTGTATTTGGCTTATGGGACGGACTTGCAGGAGGAAGAAGCAAACATAAAAAACATTCCCATGGCAAGACGATGGGATATCTTTTTAACGACCTTGTAAACTATCTAAAAAACTCGGATATTGGCACGGATGTTGATATAAAATTTGTCGACCTTATGGTAGACAATATGGATGATTATTATAGAACCGTAAAAATGATTTATGATGAGGGATACAAGCTGCCTTATGTAATGATAAATGACAGATTCATGTTTTACGGGTGGATTCCGAAAGATGAAATATATAACATAACAAAGCACTATCTGGAAATAGGCTATATATACGATGAGCATTAAATCATCCTCCAAATACAGGATGATTTAATGCTCATTCGTCGCTCAAAATAACATAGAGTTCATATTACGAATCGAAGGTACATAATATTTTCACTTGTCATTATCCTTGTTAATACCTTATAATGTGTTTATAAGTATTACAGGAGGTTTTAAAATGTCTAACGTATATGAAACACTTAAGGAAAGAGGATTTATTCAGCAAGCTACAAATGAAGATGAAATAAGGGAGTTGCTTGATAAAAAGAAGGTAACTTTTTATATAGGTTTTGATCCTACGGCGGATAGCTTGCATATCGGGCATTTTCTTGCCATGATGGCCATGGCGCATATGCAGAGGGCCGGGCACAGGCCTATAGCACTGATCGGAGGCGGCACTGCAATGGTCGGTGATCCGACGGGCAAAACGGATATGAGGAAAATGCTTTCAAAAGATCAGATAAGGCACAATGCCGAGTGCATAAAAAAACAGCTTGAAAGGCTGGTAGACTTTTCGGATGGGAGAGCTATAATCGCAGATAATGGGGATTGGCTTTTAAATCTCAATTACGTAGATTTTTTAAGGGATATAGGCGTATATTTTTCTGTAAATAAAATGCTTACTGCCGAATGCTTTAAATTAAGGCTTGAAAAGGGACTATCATTTTTGGAATTTAACTACATGCTCATGCAGGGATACGACTTTTATCAACTTTTTAAAAGATATGGATGCGTGCTTGAGATGGGCGGGGATGATCAGTGGTCGAATATACTTGCAGGAGAAGATTTGATAAGAAGAAAAGAAGGAAAGAGTGCATATGGCCTTACATTTACGCTTTTAACAAACAGCGAAGGCAAAAAAATGGGTAAAACCGTTTCAGGAGCAGTGTGGCTGGATCCTTCAAAAACAAGCCCTTATGAATTTTACCAGTACTGGAGAAATGTAGATGACGCCAGTGTCAAAAAATGTCTGTCTCTTTTGACTTTTTTGCCGATGGAAGAAGTAAACAGACTTGGTTCTCTTAAGGATCAGGAGATAAACGAAGCGAAAAAAGTGCTGGCCTACGAAGTTACAAAGCTTGTTCATGGAGAAGAAGAGGCAAATAAAGCGAGAGCTGCCGCAGAATCGCTGTTTGAAAATGCAGGGGATGTTAAATCTGTCCCCGGTACAGTCATAGATATAGATAATCTTGAAAGTCATTCAAAGCTTTTGGATATGCTGACCCTTACAGGTTTGACTCCGTCGAAGGGTGAGGCGAGGCGTCTTATAAAGCAGGGTGGTATTTATATAAATGACGAAAGGATAGACGATATAGACAGAAGAATATCAAAAGATGATTTTAAAGATGGCACCATGATGATAAGAAAGGGCAAAAAAATATACTTTAAGGTTACATTAAAATAAAGCTTGAAGTTTTTTCTTCAAGCTTTATTTTTTATCCTTTATAAAACGGTATGTTATGAATTGCAGAAATGATAATAATAGTTTGACAATTTTATAAAAGAGTAATATAATAAAATTGTGCAAGCGATTGCATAGATTATTTTAATAATAAGGGGGAAACTTTTTATGAAGGGTATTAAAAAAATAGTTTCTGCAGCGTGTGTTTTAGCATTAGTATTAGGCATTTTTACATCTTGTGGGAAAAAAGATAATAATACTTCTGGAAAATCTCCGGCAAAGGAGAGTAAAAATTTAATTGTTTGGTCCCATCTTACAGATGCGGAAGTAAAAGCATTAGACCCTATTGCACAGGAATGGGCAAAAAATACTGGTAATACCGTAAAAGTACAAGCTGATAAAGGCGATTTTCAGGCATATCTTCAAGCTGCAAACAGCAGTAAGGCACCTGATATAATGTTTGGTATCGCCCATGATAACCTTGGTACATTTCAAAAAGCCAAACTTCTTGAAGAGGTTCCTGACGGAACGATAAATAAATCTGATTATGTACAAATGTCTTTGGATGCTGTTTCTTATGACGGAAAAATGTACGGAATACCATTATCTATGGAAACATATGGACTTTTCTATAACACCGATAAAGTGCAAACGCCTCCAGAATCAACGGATGATCTTATTTCTCAGGGGCAAAAATTAGGTTTCCAGTATGATATAAATAATTTCTATTATTCATATGCATTTATTGCAGCAAATGGCGGATATGTATTCAAGACTAACAATGGTTCCCTCGATCCTAAAGATATAGGTCTTGGAAATGATGGAGCTGTAAAAGGATATCAGCTGATAGCAGATTTTATTCAGAAATATAAGTTTATGCCTGCAACGATTAAGGGAGATGATGCAAAAGCTGCTTTTCAGAATAAAAAGATAGCGTTTTATATAAGCGGCCCTTGGGATGTCCAGGGATTTAAGGATAAGGGAGTGAACTTTAAAGTTGTGCCGCTCCCCAAAACTAACGGACAGCCTACGCCTTCATTTGTTGGAATTCAGGCAGCATTCGTTAATTCAAAATCTAAAAACAAAGATGCAGCATGGGATTTGTTGAAATACCTCATAAAGAATTCACCTATGCCTTTATTTAAGATCGGAAACAGGATACCTGTTTTAAATTCAGAACTTGATAAGGATGAAGTTAAAAGCAATGAAATAATGTCGGCGTTTGCTGAGCAAGCTAAATATGGAACACCTATGCCGAATATACCTGAGATGGCGGCGGTCTGGAAGCCAGTTGGAGATAATCTTACACTTTTATGCGCCGGAAAATCAAAACCAGCTGATGTCGCCAAAAATATTGTCAACCAGGTAAATCAGGGAATTGCACAACAGCAAAAATAGGAACTTATTATGAGGGGGTTTAAAAACCCTCTCTTTTAATAAATGATTTTTATGATTGGAATAGATGTAGTAATTATATAAAAGGCGCCCGCCTTTAGGAGGGGAAAATGAAAGCTAAAATAAATAAAAACAGGCAAAATGCCTATAATGCGATAAGACCATTTATATATCAGTCACCTGCTTTGATATCAATTTTTTTATTAAGTATTATGCCTATTGGAATTACATTTTATTACGCATTTACAAATTATAATTTAAACCATCTTTACGATTACAAGTTTGTGGGCTTTGATAATTTTGTACAGATTATAAGCGGACCTTTTAAGAGTATATTTTTACCGGTTTTAAGTTGGACTATTATATTTGCAACTGTATCCACATTTGGATGCTTTATAATTGGGCTTCTTATAGCTTTGCTTTTAAACAATCCTAATATGAAAGAGGCTACTATATATAAAGGAATTTTAATTATCCCTTGGGCAATTCCAGGAACTATCGCTACATTGACATGGCAAGGTTTATTAAACGAAAACTATGGAGGAATTAACCTTGTTTTGCAGAAGCTTCATATTATTTCTAAGGCTATTCCGTGGTTTACAGATCCAACATGGGCAAGGATAGGTATATTGACGGCAAATATATGGCTGGGATTCCCGTATATGATGAATATATGTATTGGTACGCTTTCACAGATACCGGACAATTTTTATGAAGCTGCTGATATTGAAGGCGCAAATTGGTGGCAGAAATTTATTAATATAACATTGCCTTCGATTGCAAGTACTTCATACCCTCTTTTGATTTCATCATTTGCTTTTAATTTTAATAACTTCGGGGCCGCATGGTTGATAATGGAAGGTCTTCCTGCAAAAGTAGGATCACAGTATGCTGGCTACACCGATATATTGATTTCTTCAACATATAAACTTGCAATGCAATATAATATGTACAATATCGGTTCAGCGTTATCCATATTGATATTTATTATTATCGGTTCTTTGAGTTTTGTTAACTTGAAGCTTTCAGGTGCATTTAAGGAGGTAGAATGATGGAAAGTATTGTAAGAAACACTGGCAAAAATAAAAGAATAAAATTTCATCAGAAGCTAAGGCCTGGAGAAATACGTAAACTATGGTTTCAAAGAATAACTCTATGGATAATAATTGTAATAACTCTTTTCCCTGTTATTACTGTTGTGTCAGCTTCGATGGCAAAAGGCGATGCGTTTTCTCAGGGAAGCATATTTCCGCAGCACTGGAGTTTTGATAATTATATAAAAGTTCTCAAAGAGACTGACTTTAAAATATGGGTTAGGAACAGTCTGTATGTTTGCTTCAGTGTAGCAGTCTTGCAGCTTTTAATGACTGCAACTGCAGCTTATTCTTTTTCAAGGATGAAATTCTGGGGAAGAAAAGGCGAACTTTTGGGTCTATTGATACTTCAGATGTTTCCAGGTATGATGTCTGTATCCGCTATACTTGGCATTGCATATAGATTTCAATTTATGGATCAATTATGGGCGTTGATATTGGTATGTGCAGGAGGAAATGCCTATAATATTTGGCTTTATAAGGGCTTTATAGATGGAATCCCGAGAGAATTAGATGAGGCGGCGATGATAGATGGCGCAAGCATCTGGAAGGTATTTTGGAAAATAATAATACCCCTTTCGAGATCCATGCTTGCGGTTATATTCCTGTTTAGCTTTATTGGAGTTTATGGTGAGTTTGTATTCACAAGCGCACTTATAAAAGATAGTTCTTTATACACCGTAGCATTGGGCCTTCAGATATTTATTAGAAATCAATTTTCTACAAATTGGACTCAATTCTCGGCAGCAGCTATAATGGCATCGCTTCCCATTATGATAGTATTTATGATGCTGCAAAGGTTTATAGCAAAAGGATTGGTTGCAGGAGCACTTAAGGGATAAAAATTAAGGATAGGAGAATTTAAATGAATAAACAGGCGATATTTCATATAACTGATGTACCATATGCTTATGCTGAAGATGAAAATAATCTATTTTTAATGCTTAGGGCTTCTCAAGGGGATTTAAAAAGCTGCAAGGTTTTATATAAAGACAGGTATGACTGGCAAAATCCATTTCACATTGAAGATATGGAATGTAAAAACAGCGACGGGTTGTTTGACTATTTTGAAACGAAAATACATGTTGATGGAAACAGATACAGGTATAATTTTAGAATTGAGGGGACAGATGGAGAAGTTTTTTATTATAATGAGAGAGGATTCAGCAAAGAGCCCGAAGAGGAAAGAGGAGCATTTCAATTTCCCTTCATTTCCCCGGCTGATGTGTACAAGAAAGTGAAATGGGCACAGGAAGGGATCATCTATCAGATTTTTCCGGACAGATTTTATAACGGGGATAAGGGAAATGATCCTGAGGGGGTTTTGCCTTGGGGCGGGGCTGTAGACCGTAAATCTATGTTCGGAGGGGATTTAAGGGGCATAATGGAGAAGCTTCCGTATCTTAAGGATTTGGGAGTTACTATATTATACCTTACCCCTGTATTTCTGTCGTCTTCAAACCATAAATACAATACAAAGGATTATTATAAAATAGATCCCCACTTTGGAGATATCAAAATTGCAAAAGAATTAGTGAAAAATGCTCACAAACTCGGGATTAAGGTTCTTTTCGATGCGGTATTCAACCACTGCGGGAGCGATTTTTTTGCATTTTCGGATGTGCTTTCCAAGCAGGAAAAATCAGCATATAAAGATTGGTTCTTCATAAAAAGTTTCCCCGTATCGACAGACAAAATTAATTATGTGACATTTGCAAATAACGTGTCCACCATGCCGAAGTTGAATACCGGCAATACCGAGGTAAAGAAATATTTGCTGGATGTCTCAAAATACTGGATAAAAGAAACAGGTATAGATGGATGGAGGCTTGATGTATGCGACGAGGTAGATCATTCCTTCTGGAGGGGATTTAGAAAGGTCGTAAAGAAGGCAAAGCCGGATTCATTTATTGTAGGTGAAATACAGCATGAAGCATGTTCATGGCTTAAGGGTGATCAGCTCGACAGTATAATGAATTATCCATTCAAAGAAGTAATGACCGATTTTTTCGCAAAGCGTAAAATTACCGCAGAGAAATTCGATAATGAGCTCTCGGCTGCAAGGGCCCTATATATGAAAAATATAAATATGAATTTATTGAATCTTTTAGACAGCCATGACACCCCGAGATTCCTGACTGAATGCGGGGGGGATGTCTGCAGGATGAAATTGGCCGTCGCATTCCAGTACACTTATATCGGCATGCCTTATATATATTATGGAGATGAAGTGGGCATGTTGGGCGGAAATGATCCTTTATGCAGAAAATGCATGATATGGGATGATAGCAAACAGAACAAGGAGCTTCTGGAATTTTACAGGACATTAAACCATATAAGAAAAGAGAACAAAGCGCTGGTGTATGGAGATTATAAAACCATATATAAGAATAAAAATATTATTGCGTTTAAGAGAATGCTGAATAATGAAAAGATAATAGTGATTTTAAATAACAGCGATGATGATTTAAAAGTAAGAATAGAGGGTATTGCCGGAAGTTATCTGGATTTATTAAACGGCAAAGAGGTAAATATTGAAAATAATATAGAGCTTCCGGGAAATGGCATAAAAATATTGAAGGCTGCTTTGCTGTAGTTGGAATCGGTATAGGCTAAAAAGGGGGAGGCAAGGTGCAAAAGAGTTATTCAAGAAGGATAGCAAGCTTTATAATTATTGCTTTTTTTCTGATGCCGGTAAAAGGTGTTTATGCTTCAGGTAGCAAATATAAAATTACACAGGATGATATGATATATTTTATAATGACGGACAGATTTTTTAACGGAGATAAATCGAATGATGCAGATGTGGATAAAAATGACCCTTCAGCATACCACGGCGGCGATTTTCAAGGCATAATAGATAAGCTGGACTATATTAAAAGCCTGGGCTTTACAACAATATGGATAACACCTGTTGTAAAAAACCAGCCGGGAGGTTATCACGGATACTGGACAGTGGATTTTTACAAGACTGATGAGCATTTGGGGACTATCGACAAGTTAAAGGAACTTGTGCAAAAAGCCCATTCAAAGGATATGAAGGTTATTGTGGATCTTGTTGTAAATCACACAGGGCAGCAGCATCCGTGGGTAGACGATCCAAAATATAAAGACTGGTTTCATGAGAATGTCGATATATCAGATTACAATGACCAGAAGTTGGTCGAAAACGGATGGCTTGCGGGATTGCCGGACTTGAACCAGGATAATCCGGAGGTTAAAAAATATTTGATAGATATGGCAAAATGGTGGATAAAAGAGACCGGCATCGATGGCTACAGGTTGGATACGATGAAGCATGTCTCGAAGAGCTTCTGGAGGGACTTTACATCAGAGATTAAAAAGGATTATCCTGATATTTATCTAATCGGTGAAGTATTTGACGGAAACATAGATTATGTATCAGATTACCAGAATACCGGAGTAGATGGGCTTCTGGATTATCCTGCTTATTTTGCAATAACGGATGTGTTTAAAAACGGCAGTCCGGAGATGAAACTTGAGGATGTGATAAATAAGGGTGGCAGTTATAAGAATAGATATCTGCTTGGCACATTTATAGATAATCACGATGTACCAAGGTTTATAAATGATATAGATAAGAACAGGGATGAAAAATTAAAGCAAGCTTTAGCTTTTATGATGACGTACACAGGCATTCCGATTATGTATTACGGGACGGAAATCGGGATGGATGGCGGTAAAGATCCAGACAACAGAAGGGATATGGAATGGTCCGTAAAGTCGCCGATAATGAATTACGTAAAAAAATTGTCCTCCATAAGGAAAAACAACAAATCTTTAACGAGAGGCGATATAAAGGTTTTGGAGACAGACAGCGATATCCTGTGTTATTCGCGAAGTTTCGAAGGCAATACAATAACAGCAGCATTTAATACGTCGGACAGTGAAAAAGATGTAAGCATAAAAGTTTCGGAGTTAAGCATAAAAAATGGCGCCGTTTCTGATTTGCTTGATTCAGAGAGGGCAAATATCAAAGATGGCACTCTAAATTTCAAAATTGAGCCTTTAGGGGTAAGGATACTGAGTTGTAAAAGCAGCAATACGAATTATCCGATAGTAATCTTGCCTATTGCTGCTGTATCGCTGGCTGTAATTTTGCTGCTGTATATTTGCAAAATCACACTAAATAAAAGACGAACAGACAAATAAAAAGTTGGATATAGGAAGTGATAGATTATGTGTGCCACATTAAAGGATGTTGCCAAAGCCGCAAATGTCTCTACCTCTACTGTTTCGAGGGTAATAGCAAATAACCCTAAAATAAGCGAAGAGACTAAAAACAGAGTCACCGATATAATAAAAAGAATGAATTACCATCCGAATGCTATTGCGAGGAGCCTTGCAAATAAAGCTACCAGGATACTTGGCATAATTCTTCCAAATGAAGCCGATGATTTATTTAAAAACCCATTCTTCATACAGGCGATGACCGGCATAAGCATATATGCCCAAAGCAGAGGATACTATATTATGTATGCATTCGGTAAAAGTGAAAAAGAAGAATTAAGCCATATAAAGCGCTATATTTCAAGCAGGCTTACGGATGGCATAATACTGCTTACAGCACGGCACAGCGATAAGTGCATACAATATTTAAAGGAGAAGGAATATCCGTTTGCAGTAATAGGGAGGCCGGAGGAGCCGGAAGGTGTTTTGTGGGTCGACAATGATAACTTCCAGGCCATGTATACGGTCGTCAATTTCCTCATACAAAAGGGGCATACGGCAATAGGGTTTATAGGCGGGCCCCAGGATATGATCATGTCAAGGGACAGGCTTAAGGGATATAAGGAGGCTTTAAGTACTAACGGCATATCCATCGATGAAAAGCTGATAGTCCAGGAGAATAATTTCACGGAGCAGTGTGGCTATGCTGCCATGAATGAAATATTGGATTATAAAATTCCCTCGGCGGTGGTCGCAATAGATGATCTGTTTACATTTGGCGCCATGAAAGCCGTAAAGGACAGAGGCATGGACAAAATCCCAATGGTAGGGTTTAATAATATACCTCTTGCCGCATATCAGCCTATACCTATTTCCTCGGTGGATATAAATGCAGAGGAGCTTGGATATAATGCTGCACGGCTGCTCATTGAAAAGCTGGAGAATGTAAAAATGGTAACAAATCATTATATAGTTAAGACTCAGCTTATAAAAAGGTAAAATTGCAGGGCACGGTAGTTAGTTCAACTCTTTGTGCCCTGCAATTTTAGCATATTTTATATTAATGGATTTCAAATCTCATACATATTTTCAAAATACTCTTCAAGGGTTCTTTTTATAGAAAATTTATCCTTTGTGCTTAATATACTGCTTTTCATCATTTCAATCCATTTTGTACGGTTGCTGTAATATGTGGGTATAACTTTTTCCTGAAGCACCCTGTAAAGGGCTTTTGAATCATGCTCATAAAGTTCCGACTCATTTTCAGACTCGTATCCGCCGGCAAACTGCCAGCCGTTGATTCCGTCCTGACAGGCTTCAGGCCACCATCCGTCAAGTATGCTTAAGTTGAGTACGCCGTTCATTGCAGCTTTCATGCCTGAAGTACCGCTGGCCTCCTTGGGCCTTACAGGATTATTCAGCCATACGTCGCATCCCCTCGTAAGCATCTTTCCTATAGTCATATCGTAGTTTTCCAGGAATATAACACTTTTTGGATACTGTTTTGATATATTTACTATATCGCTTATTATTTGTTTTCCCGTATCATCCAAGGGATGGGCTTTGCCTGAGAATATCATCTGTATCTTTCCGCCATTTAAAAGGGACCCTATCACTGAGCTGTCCTTAAATATAAGGTTGCTTCTTTTATATGGAGCCGCTCGTCTTGAAAAACCTATAAGCAGGCAGTCTGGGTTTAGCTCTATGCCGTTTCTTTCCTTCACAAACCCTATGAGCCTGTTTTTATTTTTCATGTGTGATTCAAAAATATCTCCATTGCCTGCTGCAGCAGACAGCATATCCGGATCTACCCATGTAGGTATGTGAATACCGTTTGTGATGCCTATGATATCAGACCTGTTTTTAACATTTGCCCACATTATGTTTGCCGTTTTCATATGAAGCTTTGATACGGCATTGGAGATTTTAGACAGCCTGAGCCCGGCGACTGTCATATTGAATGGATCGCCGCCTATTTCAACGAGTTTATCGGCTTTAAGTCCATCATTTGCTCCCATATACAAAAGCCTGTCTATATAGTGCGATTCATTTCCTTCGATTACCGGAGTATGGGTGGTAAATACTATCCTGTTTCTGACGGATTTGAAAGCTTCCTCATAGGGGATGCCCTTTTCAATTTTTTCCCTGATAAGCTCCAGGCCGGCGAATACTGCGTGGCCTTCGTTGAAATGGTAAATATCAGGCTTTATCCCAAGGGCTCTTAATGCCCTGACGCCACCTATGCCTAAGACCATTTCCTGCGCAACTCTTTCTTCACCGAACCATCCATAGAGCTGTCCGGTGATCCATGAGTCCTCATTTTCAGGAAGGTCCGTATCCAGAAGGTACAGAGGAGCATTGCCAAAGCAGTCCACCTTCCATACTTTGCAATAAACATCTCTCTTTCTGATGCTTACCTTTACCTTTATACCTATGTCTTTCAGAAAGTCATAGTTATAATTATGGTACTCATCATAGGGATGCCCATCCCTATCTATTTTTTGATCAGTATATCCTTGTTTCCACTTGATGCCTATGCCGACTATGGGAAAACCATAATCTTTAGCGCCTTTTAAATAATCGCCTGCGAGTATTCCAAGTCCGCCTGCATAAATTTTGAATGAAGAATCAAGTCCGTATTCCATGGAAAAGTAAGCAACTGTGGGTAAACCATTTTTAACCAATCTTATCCCTCCAAGCTTAAGGGACACTTTTGAGCAATGTACCGGATATATACCGGAGCTACATGTCCCTTTGATAATATTTTTATATAATATTGTTTTTCTTAACATTGACGGTTAAGATGCCATGCTGCGGCATGGCGTAAACTTTATCGAACATATTTATATTAAAGGGAGACCCCTTTTCTTGTTTTACTGTAACTTTGTGCTGATCCACGGTTATTTTAAGCAGGTGTTCCCTGAATAATATTTTAAAGGAATAACTTTTCCATCCCTCCGGCGCAAACGGATTCAGACATAATGTATTATTTTTTATCCGCATACCGCCAAATCCGTAAACTATGGCCATCCATGTGCCTGCCATGCTGGTTATGTGCAGGCCATCCTGGGTATCGTTGTTATAATTGTCAAGATCCAGCCTTGCCGTGCGAAGATACAGCTTATAAGCCTTCTTTTCATAACCTATCTCTGCTGCCATTATTGAATATATGCAAGCGGAGAGGGAAGATTCATGTACTGTTCTTGGCTCGTAAAAATCGAAATTGCGCTTCTTGGTTTCCATATCAAACCTGTCACCCAATAAAAATAATCCCATTATCACGTCCGCCTGCTTTAAAAAACATGATCTTAATATCCTATCCCATGACCAGTGCTGGTTTATGGGCAGATCCTCCGGCGGTATGTCCGATGCAAGTCGCTGCTCTTTATCCATATATCCATCCTGTTGTTCAAATATTTCGAGTTCTTTTACATAAGGGTAGTACATATTTAAATAAATATGCTTCCATTTTTTCATCTCTTCATCCGATAAGCCAAGCTTTTTAACTAGCATCAAATATTTTTCCGGGTATTTTCCTTTTAAAATATCGGAGACTCTTAGTGTGTATTCAATATTCCATGCCGCCATGGTGTTGGTGTACCAATTATTATTCACATTGTTTTCATATTCGTTGGGGCCTGTAACCCCAAGTATCATGTACTTGCCCTTGGAAGGGTTGTAGGTAACTCTCGAAGCCCAAAATCTGCTTGTTTCCACAAGAACTTCAAAACCGTAGTCGACAATGTATTCTTCGTCGCCTGTATAACGAACATAATTGAATATTGCATATGATATTGCAGCATTCCTGTGTACTTCTTCGAATGTTATTTCCCATTCATTGTGGCATTCTTCGCCATTCATCGTCACCATGGGGTATAAAGCGCCGCTCAGCCCTAATTTTCTGGCATTCTCTTTTGCCTTTCCAAGTTGATTATATCTGTACATGAGGAGATTTCTTGCTATGCTTTTTTCTCTTGTACTTAAATAGAAAGGAAGGCAAAAGGCTTCCGTATCCCAATAAGTGCTCCCTCCGTATTTTTCCCCTGTATACCCTTTAGGACCTATATTAAGTTCGGGATCATCTCCTGTATAAGTTTGATTGAGTTCAAAAATATTAAACCTTATCCCCTGAAGTGCAGCGGCATCACCTTCAATCGATATGTCGCTTTCAGTCCAGCGGTCCTCCCAGGTTCTGGAATGCTCATCAAAAAGTGTATTGAATCCTTTTTCCCGGGCTTTGGATGCCATTTTCAAAGCAGTATCTGAAAGTGTGGAAACAGCATGGTACCTGCTGCTGGCAGCGGCTATATATTTATATAATGTAATTGTACTGCCGCTTTTTACATCGACTCCTATCCTGTTTGCAATGTATTTTTCTTTAGTGATTATATCAGTTTTGCCATCGATGGGGGAGTTATCCAGAATCATGCTGTATGCCATTGCCGATGAAACATAGAAATCAAGCTTTTTAGTTTTCATGGTCAAATATCCTGAGCCATAACTTACATCCCTATCCTGCTCTTCCCAGAATTTTTCATTATAGTTAGAGTCCTCATTGGATACGTCTCCGTCTATATATGGGATGAATGTGATTTTACTGTTACAGTCAAGAGGTGTTATGCTGTAGGATATAGCCGCTGTTTCAAAATCCACGGCACTTAAAAATCTTTTTACTTCGATTTTGTATTTTTTATTCATGAAATCCGAAATGGTAAATTTCCTTAAAAGAAAGCCGTGTTTCATGTTTAGTATGCGTTTAAAATCTATAACCTTTGCCTTTGCAAGGTCTAAATCTTCGCCGTTAATCAAAACGCCTATTCCTATAAAATTCGGTGCGTTGATTACTTTTGCAAAGTATTCGGGATAGCCTACCTTCCACCATCCGACTCTTGTTTTGTCCGGATAATATACCCCCGCAATATATGTTCCTTTCAATGTATCGCCTGAATAATTTTCCTCAAAATTTCCCCTGATGCCCATATGGCCGTTGCCGAGGCTCATTATACTTTCATAGAATCTATTGTTTTCGGGATGAAAACCATTTTCTACAATATTCCATTCATCTATTTCCAGGTATTGGTTCATACTTTTTCCTCCAGTATTAATGCAAATATAAATGCAAACGATTGCACAAAATCTACAAAAAAATAAGCTTTTACAGAATAATTATAACATTAAAAATTTGTTTAATCAATTCCTGTTTTAAAACGGTTTTTCGATTCGTAATATGGGCTCTATGTTATTTTGAACACTCATTCCCAGATTCAAGTTTTGTAAGTTCTAAGGCCGCAGCCTTAAGAATCCATAAACTTGTTCAGGGCAGAATCAAAACTCACTTAAGTTCAGGCATTGATTCTGCTTATCCTGAAGCTAAAGTTAACAGACTCTAAAGACTTTCAGCTAATTGCTATTTCCATAATGTTCTTCAAATATATATCCACTTTATATTACCTGCTTTAGCGATACATAGGCGGTGGTCTTTATGATATCCCTTGCTTTTGAATCCGGTATGCCTTTTGAAATAAGGGCATTATAGATATCTGTCGTGTTTATGATTTCATCGATTGTTTTTGGAAGATTCTCCTCGATATTTGCGGAAGATAACTTTCCGGTTATTTCTTTAATTATATGCTCGGCTATTGAGGTTACAGCCAATCGTGATTCGTATAATGATATACCATATGTGTTTAAGATTACAAATACATCTGTAGTATTTTCAACTATTTTAAGCACCCTGTCTACTGCAGGGTCAATTGAATTTTTTACTTTCATGTTTTTCAGCACAAAAATAATGAGTTTGAGAAGTATGCCTCTTAAGACGCATACAGGAACTCCGAAAGTCAAAAATATGCGCTGGAATATAGGTTTCCTTGACAGTAAAGTGGCAAGCAATTTTTCCGCGTACCTTTCTGCAGGTTCGGAAGGATGTTCAGACATATTTGCATTTTTTAAAACATAGCCTATTACCGATTTTAAAATCCGTCTTACAAAGAATTTGGGCATTCTGTATCTTGAAAGCTCTGTAAAGCTTTCGGACGATTCCGATTCGAAAAGCGAAAGAAGCCTTGCCGTATCGCAGGATAGCTGCCTCGTCATTTGATCACCTGAATTACCGAATTCATCGAATTCAGCCATTGGAGGCATATATGGTATCATATAAATTACAGGACAGAATGTATGAATGTAATATTTATAATTGTTGATAGACAAAGTATTTCCTCCCAAATCAAACTACCATTTTTATAATATGCCCCTTGATTTTATATGTTACCGGTGATTGATGCGAAAACAACGGGCTTTTTCTTAGCTTCTTGATGTACCCTGCCCATTAGCAGCTGAAGTAATATTCATTAAATATAGAATATACATTAAATTGCAATAATGTATTGACTGTAAAATTTAAAAGAATATAATATTAATTATCACTCATGGATAAGCTTTGCTTCTATGGGAATCTATTTTGGTTTTTTATGTAGAATAATTAATTGGATGTGGGGATATGCAGATCGAATTAAATTCTAAAAGAAGATTAAAACCTGTGCAGATTTTAGCTATTGGCTTTGCGTTAGTCATTCTTTCAGGAGCGGT
This sequence comes from Clostridiales bacterium, assembly GCA_030016385.1. Taxonomy (NCBI): domain Bacteria; kingdom Bacillati; phylum Bacillota; class Clostridia; order Eubacteriales; species Clostridiales bacterium. The sequence continues at coordinate 105,483 of JASEJN010000001.1, forward strand.
GCTTCTTTCACTGCCGATTTCGTCCAACGGCGGGAGGCTTACGCCGTTTGTGGACTGCTTGTTTGTCGCGACATCCGCAGTTTGTGTTACAGGACTCGTAACTGTGGATACATATACGAACTGGAATTATTTTGGCAGGACAGTCATTATGATCCTCATACAGATAGGCGGGCTTGGCTTCATGTCGTTTGCAACCCTGATAGCATTATTCTTGAAGAAAAGGATAACTCTTCATGAAAGGCTTGTTATGCAGGAAGCCATGAATACATTTACACTGCAAGGCGTCGTAAGGCTTATTAAGAGTGTGCTGATTTTTACTTTTGTTGTTGAATCATGCGGCGCCATATTGTTGTCGACACAGTTTGTTCCGGTTTATGGATTTTTAAAGGGTATATATTATGGGTTATTTCATTCGGTATCGGCTTTTTGTAATGCCGGTTTTGATATAATAGGAAACTTTAGAAGCCTTACGCCATATGCAGAAAATTCCGTTATTATCATCACGATTGCTTCGCTTATAGTAATCGGCGGCCTTGGGTTTTCCGTTTGGAAAGAGCTGTTCCATTATAGAAAAGAAAGGAAGCTTTCGCTGCATTCCAAGCTTGCAATAACTATGACAGCGATATTGATATTTGGCGGAGCATTCCTGATGTTCATATTTGAGATGAGCAATACTAAAACTATTGCCAATATGCCTGTAGGGGGGAAGGTATTGTCTTCATTTTTTGCTGCTGTTACTCCTAGGACTGCAGGATTCAACTCAATATCCACTTCCGGGATGACTCCTGCCGGAAGATTTCTGACGATAATTCTCATGTTTATAGGGGGGTCTCCAGGGTCAACAGCAGGAGGTATTAAAACGACAACTTTCGGAGTGCTTATTATGACAATTATTGCTGCTATAAAGGGAAGAGAGGATACGGTGGTATTCAAGAATAAAGTAGGAGATGATACTATAAAAAAGGCTGCTGTAGTTGCGACGCTTGGCATCGTCCTTGTTCTAACCGTATCAATGGTATTATCCATTACTGAAGTTGGAGCTTCTCTTGAAGATATTTTATATGAAGTCACGTCGGCTTTCGGGACCGTCGGTTTAACGTTAGGTTTGACTCCCAAGCTTACTGTGATAGGCAAACTGCTAATTTCATTTACCATGTTCTGCGGCAGGGTGGGCGTTATTACACTGGGCCTGGCTATAGCTCAAAAGGCTAATAATATGATCCATTATCCTGAAGGGAAAATATTAATCGGATAGGGGGGTATTTCTCATGAAGAAAAAGCAAATTGTGGTTATTGGTCTTGGAAGGTTTGGAGCATCTGTTGCCAAAAACCTTTATGATCTTGGATATGAAGTATTGGCCATCGACTCTCGAGAAGATGCCATACAGGAGATAGCGGATAATGTTACTCATGCGGTGCAGGCTGACAGCACGGATGAAAAAAGCTTAAAGGAGCTCGGCCTCGGCAACTTTGATGTTGCGATTATCGGTATAGGTTCGGATGTGCAATCGAATATAATGACGACTATCATAGTCAAGGAGCTGGGAGTAAAATATGTTATTGCAAAGGCCGACAGCGATCTTCATGCTAAAGTTTTGCGTAAAATCGGTGCCGACAGGATTGTGTTCCCTGAGAGGGATATGGGCGCAAGGGTAGCGAACAATCTTTTTTCAGCCAGCATACTGGATTATATAGAGCTGTCTAAAAATTATAAGATATTTGAGATAGTTGCACTTGATGAATGGGTCGGGAAGGCTCTTTATGAGATTAATATGAGGGCCACATATGGTATAAATATAATTGCTATTAAAAACGGTGATAGTGTAAATGTATCTCCGGGTGCCAATGATATCATCCATAAAGGCGATTTACTGATCATTATAGGAAGCACTGAGGGCATCAGCAAGTTTAACGGCAATTATTCCATCTGGCAATAGCAGAAAATAAGGGGCTTTCCGGCTCCTTATTTTCTGCTATTGTACAGTTTTTCATATATTTTAAGAGTTTCAGCCGCGGTTTTTTCCCAGCTGAATTTTGATGCCTGCTTAAATCCCTTGCTTATAAGGTCAATTTTCTTGTTATTATCCTCCAGCACATCTTCCATTGCCTTTGCCAGTTCTTCAGTATCGAAGGGGTTTATTAAAAGTGCGGCATCGCCGGCAACTTCGGGTATGGATGATATATTGGACGTTATTGTCGGCGTACCGCAGCACATTGCTTCAAGAACCGGAAGGCCGAAGCCTTCATAAAGTGAGGGGTACACGAACAAATCCGATGCATTATAAAAATACGGAAGGTCGCCATATGGTACGTATCCTGTAAAAAATACTTTATCATCTATGTTAAGAGTCTGTGCAAGCTTTGTCAAAAACTGATGATCGTCTTTTGACGAACCTATTATGGTTATGCAATAATCTTTCGAAAGATTTTTATATATCATTGAAAATGCCACTAAAATCGATTTTACATTTTTTCTCGGACTGAATCCTCCTATATATAATATCATGTTTTTGTTTATGCCATACTTCTGTCCTATAAATTCGGATGCCGCTTTTTTGTCCATTGGAGTAAACATTTCATCGGCAGCAAGGTAAGTTACGGCAATTTTTTCATCGGGAACATTGAATATTCTCATTATATCCTTCTTTGACCATTCAGATACGGTGATTATCATGTCTATATTTGAAATTACCTGGGGCATCTGTGATAAAAACTTTGTAAGATAGCTCCTTCCAACTGTTTCAGGCATTATATAAGGTATGAGATCGTGTATGGTCGCTATATAGAGACAATATTTTGACTGGGGCAAACCCATACCGTTTTGGGGAACATGATATATATCGACATTTTTACTCTTTAATACCTGCGGTATATAATATTGTTCCCAGAACCTGTGATGCTTTTTGCTGGACAGGCTGATTTTTGCGTTATCTCTTTTAAAGGGACTATACTCACTGCCGGACCAGAAAATATAATAATTGTTCGAGCCGTCTATCGTAAGAAGGTTCTTTAAAATCTGTCTTGTATATGTTCCGATACCTGTTCCGGCGTACCATGAAGCGCCTCTACCATCAAGTGAAATTAGCATTTGGTCCGCTCCTTTAAATACAAAAAAAGAATACCTTAATCTATAAATATTAAACATCCCGCGCATATGTGCATATATAGATTTATATTTTAACCTTGAAATGGAAACTTCAAGTTGGGTGCATATTTTATATCTGAAGAATATTATGGAAAGAGCAATTAGCGGAAAGTCCGCTTTTGCCAAGTCACATTTGAAAAGCCTCTTCATATAATGAAAATAGAGCATTTGTTTTACTGAAAAATTGAGAGGCAGAATAATGGAAAACTGTAATAACGATGCGTTAGCAGAGTATCTTTCAAAAAAATATGAGCTGGATATATATGATGTAGTACAGGTTAAAAATGTTTTTAGAGTATATGCAAGGCAAGGAGATAAGTGTTTAAAAAGGGTAAAGTTCGGGAAGGAAGATTTCATGTTTATATTATCCTGCATGAAACACTTAATGAAAAACGGCTTTAAAGGGATACTGCCATTTATACCGACAAAGGAAGGGAAAGACTATATAAAGCTTGAAAATGGATATGGCTTTTTAACGGACTGGATGCAGAGCAGAAACTGTGACTATTCAAATCCTGTGGATCTCAAAATGGCGGCCGTAGCATTATCGAAGCTTCATAATGCATCAAGGGGATTCATATATGAAGATTGTAAAAATAGATACGGATGGGGCAAATGGATAGAAAAATTTAGTTCACGTCTGAATGAAATGAATTCATTCAAAAAAATCATAGGACAGAAAAGCGAGTTTACCAGGTTTGATTCTGTATATGCCGATAATGTGGACTATTTTATGGAAATGGGTATTAAATCCATAGAACATGTTAAGCAGTCAAAATATTTTGACCTTATGGATAAGGAAAAGTTAAATAATTCATTTTGCCATCATGATTATGCTCACCATAATGTGTTGATTACCCCCGATCTATCCGTGTATATAATAGATTTCGATTATTGTATATGTGATACGAGGCTGCATGATTTATCAAGCCTTATAATAAGAAAAATGAGGCATGGGAACTGGAATATCGAGAAAGCTCAATATATAATAGACAGCTATCTTGAGGAAGGATATATGGCGGATGATGAAATACCGGTTATCAGTGCTTTTATAGAGTTCCCCCAGGATTTCTGGCAGGTTGGTCTTCAGTATTATGTTGAAAAATTAAAATGGAGTGAGGATCAATTCAATAAAAGGCTTAATAATGCGGTAAATGATAAATATGACAAAAAGAAATTCATTGATGAGTTTAAATATTCAATAAAGATATAGGAGGGTCTTTCATGTCTATAAATGACACTAATAACGAGAATGTAATAGTTAATAGCGTCGATGAATATGATAACAGGGTAAAAAATCTAAAAGATGACCTGAAGAGATTAAAAAAAATAAAACGCCAGCAAAATAAAATAAATAAGCTTGAACAAGAAAAATCTGAAGTCTTAAAAAAAATAGAAAGAAGAAGAAAAAGGGAAAACAAGATCAAAAGCCATAAAAGGCACTGAACTTGGAGGGGTAATATGCCGGATATTAGCGATTTAAAATTAAGGATTGAAGTGGAATACGGCATCAGGGTCAAGGATATATTCGAATTTAAAGATGAGCTTTTATTTTCATCTTCAAATAATATTTATTTTTTGCGGAAAGACAAAATGAAAGAGACGGATTTCATATCCGTCGGGGGGCTTTATGAATATCTAAAAGCCAATGGATTTAAAAACATGCTAAAAGCATATTGTACTATTAAGGGTAAATATTATATTAAAAGCTCGAATGAATATTATATGATATTTGATCATATAGATAGTGAAGATTTTTCGATTTTCAATGATGGAAAACTTATGGCAAGATTTCTTGCTAAGTTCCATAAATGCGCAAGAGGTTTTATGCCACCCGCGGGAGGTAGAATAAAATCATACTGGGGAAGATGGACAGAGGAATATTGCAAAAAATATAAGGATATAAAAAACTTTGAGGAAAAGATGGCATCGATTGATAAGAAGACAGCCGCAGACGAAGCCTTTTTAAAAAGCCTGGGAAAATATATGGAGAGGATGCAAAAATCTATAAGTATGCTTAAATCAGACGGATATCTTGATATAGTAGAGGAAAGCATGAAAGCACATGAAGTTTGCATCAAAAGCTTTAAGCAATCATATTTTTATAAGAATGAATCGAACATAAATATAAAGTATTTAAATAAATGCGGATACGATATATATGAGAAGGATATATCGGATTTTATGTGCAAGATAGTTGAATCGGGCATGGATGATATTAAGGATTTAAAAGAATTAATATATGTTTATAAATGTGAAAATTTTTCAAGAAATTACAATAAGGATATTATAAGAGCGTTTTTATTATTTCCTGAGCAATATGTCAAAGTTTGCTGCAAATATATGAAGAACAATGATAAATTTGCACAGGAGAAATATATCGAAAAATTAAAATGTGCGGAACATATCGAAGATAAAAAAATGGAACTGGTGGATGCCTTGAACTGACATGGAGGGTGGTAATTTGGAATTGTCAAGATATAGAGATAAATCTTATTTAGTAAACTATGAACTGACTATAGATATATTTGAATCATTCGGGCTGATTGTCGATGATATAGTTCCGGTAAGATCGGTATTCATGCTTTATACCAATAAGGGAGCAAAGATATTAAAAAAGATAGACTATAGCTTGGGCGAGCTTGAATATATAAACTCCCTTATGCGATATGTAAATAAAAACGGGTATAAGTATATTGCCCCGTTTATGAATACAGTCGACGGTAACTTTTATCTAAAGAGGCCGGACGGGATATATGTTGTCATAGATTTGATAGAAGGAAGGGAAGCGGATTTCCAAAATCCGATAGATTTATCTTCAGTTTCAAAAGCGCTGTGCAGATTCCATAATTCAACACGGGGATTTACATGCACTATTGAAAAGAGAAATAATTTAAATAAATGGATTATGACATTTGAAAGGAGAGCATCGGATCTTGTAAAATTCAGGGAAATAGCTTCACTCCATGAGATAAAGACAGGTTTTGACAATCTTTACCTTAAATATGTAGATGAATATTTAGATGAGGCGAAAGAATCGATTACCCTTTTGAAAGAATCACCATATCCGAAACTTTGCACCGAATCGTATAATAACAAAAACGTATGCCACCATGATCTGGCATATCACAACATAATAATAAACAGCGAAAATGATGTGTACCTGGTTGACTTTGACTATTGCATAGCCGACCTCAGGATACATGATATAGGAAATCTGATAGTTAAAGCAATCAAAAACTGCAAATGGGATATAGAAAAAGCTAAAAAGATCATAGAAGATTACAGCAGCGTCGATGCTTTAAAAAGTGAAGAACTGCAAGTTTTATATGATTTTTTAATTTTTCCGCAGGATTTTTATGATATAAGCAGATGTTATTATATGAAAACAAAAAACTGGGATGAATATGATTTTTTATCGAGACTTGAAACAAAAGCAGGATATTATGATGACAGAAAGACATTTTTCAATAATTTTAAGCAAGGAATTGCATTTTAAGCAAATTCCTTTGCTTTTTTGCAGGAATTTTAACAAGTACGTAGAATAATAACGTAAATAGTAAATAATGGAAATTATCCATTATAAACTTAATTTACATAGGAGGAGCATCAAATATGATTGATGTGAATAATAAGATGGGACAAACTCCCGGTACTAAAAAGCAAAAACAGATAAATGAAAACGCTCAAAGCTTGAGGCTGCTCATTGAAAAGAGTTCCGGTATAATGAGTATTAATGATACAAAGGGGAATTTCGTCTATTTAAGTCCATCCCTTGCGAAAGTCACGGGTTTCTCCTGTGATACGTTCAAGAATACAAATCTATATGATTATATTCATCCGGATGATTTACCAAAAATTAAAAAGATTTTCCCGAATATACTGGAATCTCCCGAGAAGGAGGCTTCTATAACTGTTCGTTTCAGGAATAAATCCGGCGGTTGGAATGATTTTGATGTAAGTATAAAAAACTTTATCGATGTTTCATGCATTGGGGGAATATTGATGAATTATAGAGATGTCACAGAACGAAGAGCATTTGAGAATAAGCTGACATCGGAAAAGGAAAAGCTTGTGGTAACACTAAAAAATATAGGTGAAGGTGTTGTTACAACAGATATAAATGGCAGGATTATCTTGATGAATAGTGCCGCAGAAGAGCTTACAGGATATACACAAGAAGATGCAAAGGGGAAAAACGTTGATGATATTGTAAATATCGCAGATGAGAAAACCGGTAAAAGATATGAAAGCGTAATCGATAAGGCGTTGACATCAAGATTGGTCAACGGATATGAAAGCCATACGATACTGATAAGCAAAAATGGGGAAAGCCGGATCATATCGGACAGCGGAGCTTATATTAAAGATAAATATAATAATATTACGGGCACCGTTTTGGTTTTCAGGGATATAACAGATAAAGTTGCCATTGAACGGGAGATATTTAAAAATGATAAGATCGAGTCTATAAGTTTACTGGCAGGAGGACTGGCCCATGACTTTAATAATATACTAACAGTAATATTGGGGAATATTTCTCTTGCAAAAATGTATATAAAAACAGGTAAAAAAGATAATGCCATAGACAGGCTTACGGATGTGGAAAAGGCTCTAAACCAGGCAAGGAAACTTACAAAACAGCTTTTGACATTTGCAAAGGGTGGAGCACCTGTAATCAAACCGGTTTTGATCACCAGCCTTGTAAGAGATACTGTAAGTTTTGCACTGTCAGGATCAAAAATAAAATATGAAATTATTGGAGAAGACGATGTATGGCCTGTTGATATAGATGAGGGGCAAATAAGCCAGGTGATAAACAACCTTATAATAAATGCAAAACAGGCCATGCCTGATGGGGGATTAATAACGATAAAATATGAAAATATAGTTGTAGGTAAAAAGCCGAGCCTCCCATTAAAAACCGGCAGGTATGTAAAAATATCCTTTAAGGACACAGGTTGTGGCATATCAAGTGAAATAATACAGAGAATTTTCGACCCATATTTTACTACAAAAGCAAACGGAAACGGGCTTGGACTTTCGATGTGCTATTCCATATTGAAAAAACACGGCGGTTATATTACAGTGAAATCTGCATTGGGAAAAGGTTCGACTTTTTTTATTTATCTTCCCGTATCAAAGCAGAAAACATTTGATACGCAAAATGACCAGCAGGTACTTCGTGGAGAAGGCAGAATACTTATAATGGATGATAATGAAAGCATCAGGGATACGGCAGGGAGGATTCTTGTAAGTCTCGGGTATGAAGCATATTTTGCAAAGGACGGAGATGAAGCCGTAAAATTATACAGTAATATGAAAGAAAAAGGACAAGCTCCTGATGTCATACTTATGGATCTTACAATACCTGGTGGAACTGGAGGAACGGAGGCTTTAAAGAGGATTACTGCCATAAATCCTGAAGTTAAGGCTATAATAACAAGCGGTTATCCGAATGATCCTGTTATCACAGATTATAAAAAATACGGATTCAAAGGTGCCATTGTAAAACCTTTTAATGCGTCGGAACTCAGCATAATACTCCATAATGTCATGAACAGACAATAAAAAAATGCTCATCAAATTGAGCATTTTTTTATATGGTGATTTAGGCTTTAGCAAACTGTGATAAAACTTTAAGCGTTTCTCTTGCAGTCTGCTTCCATGAAAATTCTCTGCTTCTTTTGAAGCCGTTTAGAGAATAATGTTCCCAGAGTTTCGTATCCTCAAGTATTATATGCATTGCCTCCGAGAGTTCGTCTATATCATATGGGTTTACAGTCATGGCGCATCCGTCGACGATTTCCGGGATGGATGTTACATTTGATGTTATTGTAGGTGTAGCACATGCCATCGCTTCGAGTGGTGGAAGGCCAAATCCTTCATAAAATGAAGGATACACGAAAAGTGAAGCCCCATTATAAAATATAGGCAGGTCATTTACAGGTATATATCCTGTAAAAACGACATAATCATCTATCCCAAGCTTATTTACGAGTTGTCTGTAATCATCATACGATTTGCCATGTTTTCCGACGATTACAAGTTTCTGGGGTTTTGACAGTTTCCTGTATATTTTGTAATATGCCTCAATAAGTCCCTTTATGTTTTTTCTTGGGCTAAATCCTCCAAGATAGAGTATGAAGTCGAAGTCGATGCCGTATTTTCTTTGCAATAGCTGTTTTGCAGTATTTCTGTCCATAGGATAGTAAATATTCTCGGCCGCAAGGTGTGTGACGAAAATCCTGTTTAAGGGAACTCCGAGTGTCTCGGCTATATCCTGTTTTGAGTATTCCGAGACAGTTATCACTGCATCTGCAAGCTTGATTATACCTGGCATCTTCTCTAAAAATATTTTAAGATAGTTGGGGCCAACTGTTTCCGGAAGCTTATATGGTATTATATCGTGAAGTGTTATAATAAACGGACAGTTTTTTTTATCCGGAAGACCGATGCCATTTTGGGGAACATGATAAATATCCACACCGGTATCGGTAAGAATGTTTGGTATATCAACCTCTTCCCAGAAATTTTCCTTTTTCTCCTGGCTGACAAATTTGAAATTAAAATTATTGCCTGGATGTATATCGGAATAATTTTCTTCAGGCCAAAAACATAAATACGTGTTTTTGCTATCTATAAGGTTTAAATTATATATGAGCTGATAAGTGTACGTCCCTATTCCTGTGCCTCTGTACCACCTGGCAGCACGGCCGTCAATTCCTATTTTCATTATTAGCACCTTTCATATAAATCTTAATTTATTATATGAGATGCCATGCAGTACGGTTAACATTTTTTTACCATATTAATTATAGACCTGGACTGCTGTAAAAATGTTCACATGGGAGCATGCTTAGACTTGAGTCTGGCGAAGGAGTGTTCAAATAACATAAACTCATATTGCGAATCGAAGATCCTTATGAAGAACATGGTTGAAATCCGGACATCATAATAGTAGAATATGCATATGTTATATATTTACGAATGAAAGAGGGGTTTGTATATGAAAATTTTTTTTATGGCCGATATACATGGTTCACTATATTATGCAAAAAAAGCATTGGAGAATTTCGAGAATGAGGATTCCGACTATATCGTGATACTGGGGGATGAGTTGTATCATGGCGCAAGAAATCCTCTGCCCGTTGAATATAACCCAAAGGAAGTAACAAAGTTGCTTAACAGATATGCGGATAAGATTATAGCTGTCAGAGGAAATTGTGACAGTGAAATCGATGAAATGGTTCTTGATTTTCCAATAATGGCCACCTATTCTATGATTTTATATGATAACAGGCGTATATTTCTGACGCATGGTCATATTTATAATGAAGATAATTTACCCAAACTAAAAGAGGGGGATATTTTTATATACGGACATACGCATATTGCCAAGGCCGAAAAGATTGATAATATCTTTATACTGAATCCTGGGTCAGTTACATTTCCAAAGGGGAATAGTTCAAATTCATATGGTATTTTAGAAAAAGACATTTTTAAAATAAAAGATCTGAACGGGAATCTATTGAAGGAGATTGCACTGCATTAATATAAGTTTTTATCAGTCATTTCCGCATAAGACAATGTGCCTGTCAAGGCCGCCCTTATGCACTATGCAGCCATTTATTATTTTAAATTTAGAGTCTTTTATTATATCAGTTATGTCGGCCGCACTGAGTATAACGGCGCGGCTGCATGCTTTTCTTATATTGCCTATTATTTCAAGATACTTATCGCTTCCTATTTTTGAAAGGAGACCATAGGGCAAGTCCAGTATGGCGGCATCATAACTGCCCTTTATTTTGGAAGCGTCACCAACTTTTATAATCGGTTCAAATCCAAAATGAAGCAGGTTTTTATTGGCATCCTCAACGATGGTTTCATTTATGTCAAAGCCTTGGATGTCAATTTTCATATCCATTGCCTCCAATATACAGCTCCCCATTCCGCAGCATGGGTCGACTAATTTCAGGTTAATATCGCCGGCCGTTGCTATATTGACAATAGCTCTTGCCATTCTTGCCGGAAGGGAATTGCAAAAGGTATACGGCTTTTTATCGTATATAAGCCATCGATTCTGTGTTCTTTTAATTTTTTCCCCAAAAATCCACATTTTGTCAGCATATGTTATTATGAACTCGATATTCGGATTCTTTAAATCGGGTACGCCGGAAAATATATCTGAAATGACTTTTTCATATTTTTTCCTGTTTTGAAAATCGAAATGCATTCCGGTATTTATAAACGTTATTTTAAAATTGTCATCTGTAAATCCCATATTTCTTATTTTTTCATAGAGTGCAGTTATATCCTTTTCTATAAACAGTATGCGGACGCATTCGTTTATATATGCGGCATAATCTATATCTATATATTTTTCGCTCAGAACGAAATTATTACAACTTTTGATTCCTGTAAGGCAAAAGCATTCAAATCCTGCAATTTTATCCTGAAATGAGGGTCTATTTAATGTATATAGATACAAATTACCGTCTCCTTATAATTTCTTCGAACCGATTGATATGTCTTGATACAGGTTAAATTATACTTTACTTTAGGCAATAGAGCAAATCTTCCTTGCATTTGCCTTTTATCAGCATTGTATAAACAAAGACTTATTGCGCACCATACATATAATAAGTTTTTTTATCGGATAAAGGCAAAACAGGTGACGCATATGCAGGTTAAGAAATTTTTAGGCCCTTATAAGGACTTGCCAGGCAGCATATATATAATATTTTTTGCAAGGATCGTGAACAGCATGGGTAATTTTGTCATGCCTTTTCTGACTATATTTTTGACCGACCATGAGGGCTATACAAAGCTTGAGGCAGGAAAATTCGTAATGATTGCGGCGATGTTTTACGCTTTGGGAACGATAATCGGCGGAAAGGTATGCGATCATGCAGGCCGGAAAAAAATGCTCATAATTTTTCAGGGGCTTTCAGCCTCTATTCTTTTATTATGCGCGTTTAAAAGCCTGAATAAAATTATTCCATACCTTCTAATATTGGCGGGCTTTTTCGTGGGTGCCGCAGGCCCTCCGCAGACTGCGATGGTTACTGACCTTACAGACAGGGAAAATAGAAAACCTTCTTTTTCATTTTTATATCTTGGGAACAACATAGGTTTTGCCTTGGGGCCTATGATAGCAGGCTTCCTTTACAGAAGGCATCTTCCTTTTTTATTTGTGGCAGATGCTCTTACAACGATTGCATCGCTGATACTGGTTTGGCTGTATGTGAAAGAAACATTGCCCCACGGCAGCGATATAAAGAGGGATGGCAAAGGTATGGATTATGAGAGAGCCGAGGTGGGAAGCGTTTTCTCTGCAATCTTGAAACGTCCGAGACTTGTTACATTTTCACTAATAATGATAATCTACTCTCTTGTTTATGCACAATATACATTCAGTCTGCCCATACAGATAAATGAGATCTTTAAATACGACGGCCCCAAGATATTTGGCATACTCATGACTGTCAACGCTTTAACTGTAGTATTTATTACACCATTTATTACTAATGCCACCTTGAAGTATGAACCTATCTTTCCCATCCTTTTGGGAGGAATTCAATATGCGATAGGATTTGGCATGATATATTTTATCGATACGATACCGCTTTTTATGATTTCAACTGTTGCGTGGACTGCCGGGGAGATATTGAATTCTACAAATACCGGCGTGTATATTGCAAATAATACCCCCATATCTCACAGGGGAAGATTCAGTGCATTCCTCTATATTATTTCAGGCACGGGGTATGCTTTCGGACCATATGTCACCGGATGGTTTATAGATGTATATGGCATAAAAAATGTATGGATAATGTGTTTTTTGCTTTCAATTTTATCGTCATCGCTTATAGACGGCCTTATTATTTCATCAAAAAGGGCGGAAGGGCATAAAAAAAGCGCCTGAATGGCGTATCATTTTAACAAAATAAGGAATATATTAAGCAGTCCTTTCACATCCTTTTAATCATTTGTACAATTAAAAGAATCATCAATAATATTAATCATTAATGCAAACCGCAGGAGGAAAGGGCTGCGTTTTTTCATCTGCCATATGTTATTATACTGCATAAATGGCTGATGTCAAATGATTTTGAGAAATTGTGCGCGGCAAGCGTATTTTAACTCACTGCAGGCGGACATCATGCAATGCTGAAATATTTATTTTAAAAGCATCATGAAAACAGGTATCGTTATCATGGATAGAACAGTTGTAACCGTGACCATAACGGCTGCATATCTGCTATCGGCTCCATAAGCTTTAGCGACTATCGGAGTGTTTGTCATAACGGGCATGGCGGATTGGATTATGAATACTTTTTTCATGAGGTCGGGAATGGGTATAAAATATGCCATTAAAAATATAGTCAAAGGGGATATGACAAATCTCCCCAGCAAGATGCCTGCTAAATCTCTGTCAAACTTTATATCCTTGAATTTTACGGAATATATGCTGATACCTATAAAGATCATGGACAGAGGTGTCGTAAGATTCCCAAGGTACTTGCAGGAATCCATGACAAACAAGGGCAGCTTTATATTAAGCAATATTAGTATTATAGCTGTTATAAAGCCTAAAAGCGGCGGAGATACAATCCTTTTCAATGTTTTAAGGCTGAATATTTTCTCATGGTTGCTTCCGGGCACGTCCAGACTTATTTTGTATACGCCGAGAGTCCAGAAAAATGTAGTGTTTGCTATGTAATACAAGAGCACATATGGTATGCTTTTTGAACCGAACAGCGCCATGTTCACAGGAAGGCCGATAAATATAGTGTTGGAGTTAAAGAACATAGACTCAAAAGTTCCCTTCCTGCCTTTTTTTATTTTTAAAATATTTGACGCCGCCATGGCGATAAAATAGCAAATTGCAATGGATGAAAATGGGACAAGAAAACCGCCCGCCATCTGTATAAATTTATTTTTATCGAAACTTCCCATTATATTCGATATCATAAGAGCAGGAAGCGAAACATTTACCACCAATTTTGAAATGCTTCTGGATGTCTCATCGCTGAACCAATTCTTATAAGTCAAAAAAAGTCCTAAGGATATTATTACGATGATAGGGAGAATGCTTTCTATGGCATGCAGTGCTATCATATCGATTACCTTCCTTCTATAATCCATTTTAAAATGTATTTGTGCTTTATTAATTTATTCTATCATAAGTTTTGCTCGCTGCATAAATTATCTTTCTATTAGCGATAATAAAACTGAGCTTATTAAGCCCAACCGATGTTTTTAAATGAACTTTCGGGTAAATAAAACATTTATTTCAGGAGGTTGCGCCACATGGGAACTTCATGGCTGTCTTTAATACCATTTATAATAGTTATACCGATATCCATCCTCACAAAACAAATCCAACCAGGACTTTTTGCCGCTTTACTGGTAGGAAGCTATATCAAAACGCCGGATCCTTTAGAATCCATTAAAACAATGCTATCTTATATTGTAAACAATCTTGTCAAGCAGAATAATATACGCATTATATTGTTCCTTTATATGTTTGCAGGCTTAATAGGAATCATAAAAATGGCCGGCGGTATAAAAGGGTTCGTCCATCTGGTAAATAACAGAATAAAAAGCAAAAAAGGCGCGATGCTCCTCACATGGTTTTCAACTATAGGCACCTTTAGCGATCCGGACTTTCGCATAGTGACTATTTCACCTATCATGAAGGCGCTTAAAAGAAGATTGAAGATGACATCGAAAGAGATAGGCTTTGCAATTGAGGCGACATCGAATCCTGTTGTTGCGCTTATTCCTGTTGCAACTGCATTTGTAGGGTATATGGTTTCAATCATTTCAATTGCCCTCAGGCAAAATGGCATAAAGGAGATGGCTTATGCAGTTTATATAAGGAGCATTCCCTTTAATTTTTTTTCATTTGCATTGATAGCTGTCGGAATTTATTATAGCTTTTTTAAACATTCGAAAACTTCACAGGCTAAATGGGAGAATGAAGACAGCGATGTAGAAACAGGTGAAGGAGAACTTGAAGAGTGCTACAGGGCTTACGAAAAGGATACGCCTGCAAAACCGTGGAATCTTATACTTCCTGTATCATCAATTTTGCTGCTCACTTTATTTTTAAGCTGGTGGGACGGACATTTAAAGGTTAATGGATTCTTCAATGCATTTTTAAACACCGATGCGCTTGGGGTGATGTTGGAGGCCCTGCTCATCGGAGTGATATTTACCGTGCTGTTTTTTATGCTTCAGGGATTCAAACTTTCCAAGCTTATAAGCCACTTTTTAAAGGGAGGAAATGAGCTTATGTCGGTTATTATAATGCTATCTTTAATCTGGGCTCTTTCCGCCCTTACAGAGGATATGGGTTTTTCAAAATATATAACAAACAATGTAGAGGGATGGATTCCTCACTTTTTTATAGCTCCGGTGCTGTTTATTATAGGGAGCGTGATCTCTTATTTTATAGGCTCATCGTGGGGCACATGGGGAATGCTCATGCCCCTTGGAATTACGTTAGCGCATAAGGCTGGTGTAAACATACTGCCGGTCATAGGTGCGGTATTTGCCAGCGGAACATTCGGAGCTTTTGCATCGCCTTTGAGCGATAATACGGTTACCCTCTGTACCATGCTTGATATACCTGTAATGGAATATGCCAGGTGGAAACTTAAACCTTCACTGGTTGCAGCCGGCATAACCGTAGTGCTCTTTACTGCGACCGCATTCTTTATTAGATGAATTGAAGTAATATTCTTCAAATAATTTTAATGCAACTGATACACATCTGATGAATTATTATTCATAAGGCTGCAAATAAAAAATATAACTTTCAGAAAATTTTACTATATTTGAATGCGAATAAGGTGCTATAATTTATGTGTGTGGCAAAAGGCCATGCACATTTTTTGTGTAAGGATATATTAAAGCTCATATGGGGGTGTAAAATGGACTTTTTTAATAAATATGTAAAAAAGTATTATAAATTTTTCCTCTTAGCGATATTCTTTTTAACGGCCGAAGCCTTGTGTGACCTTATACAGCCTGCCATCATGTCAAAAATAGTGGATATAGGAGTCAAAAATAAGGATATAAAATATGTGCTGAATATGGGGGGAATAATGCTCATGATAACCGCGGCAGGCGCAGTCGCAGCATGCCTCAGAAATGTCATATCCAGCAATGTATCTCAAAAATTCGGAGCGGAATTGCGATTCGACCTTTACAAAAAAATACAGACATATTCTTTCGATAACCTGAACAAGTTTGAAGGAGCTTCACTTGTTACAAGGCTTACAAATGATGTAACCCAACTGCAAAATTTAGTAAACGGTATGATGAGGATATTCGTAAAAGCTCCCCTTTTATGTATAGGGAGCTTTATAATGGCTCTAAGGCTCAACCCGAAAATGTCTATAATCATACTGGCAGTAATGCCGGTAATAAGCATGCTTATATGGCTAAACTTAAAGCTCGGCCTGCCTTTTTTTGTGAAGGTACAGGACATGCTGGACAGGGTGAACGGCGTCATGCGTGAGTATCTTGCCGGCGTAAGGGTGGTAAAAGCATTTAACCGCTTCGAATATGAAACGGGCAGATTCAATGATGCAAATTCGGACCTCGGGGCCGTTACGACTAAGGTTATGCGTATAATGGCCATATTTTCACCCTCGATTAGATTGACTATAAACATAGCCATAGTGGCCGTTTTATACATTGGGGGAATAAAGGTAAATTCAAATTCGATGCAGGTAGGGGAAATAATAGCATTTATAAACTATATGACGCAGATTCTCTATTCCCTTATGATGATAACCATGGTGTTTACCATGTTTGTAAGGGCAAAGGCATCGGCCGAAAGAATAGGCGAGGTTTTCGAGCAGGAGGACACGATAAATGATATTGATTATTCCGCCGCAGAGGCCTTACTTGAAAAAGGGAGAATAGATTTTGAGCATGTTTGCTTTTCGTATTCGGGAGCATCGGGGCAGCCGGTTATAAAAGACATAACTTTTTCATGCATGCCGGGTGAAACAATTGGCATCATAGGATCTACGGGTTCGGGAAAGAGTACTCTTTTAAGCCTTGTCCCGAGATTTTATGATCCAACATCGGGGAATGTAAGAGTTGACGGTATAAATGTCAAAAATATTGATACTAAAAAGCTGAGGGAGAAGATATCAGTTGTGCCTCAAAAGACCGTGTTATTTACAGGCAGTATTATCGATAATATAAGATGGGGCAGGGATGATGCGTCATATGAAGAAGTCGAAGAAGCCGCAGAAGTTGCGCAGATAGGCAAGTTTGTCTCATCCCTTCCCGAGGGTTTTAATACGTTTATAGGGCAGGGTGGAGTGAATTTTTCAGGAGGGCAGAAGCAGAGAATTTCAATTGCAAGAGCGATAGTCAGAAAGCCCGAGATATTGATACTCGACGATTGTACAAGCGCGGTGGATACCAATACGGAATCGAAAATAAAAGAGGCATTGAAGAGATATTCCAAAGGTTTAACCTGCCTTATCGTTGCACAGCGCATTACTTCAGTTATGGATGCAGATAAAATAGTGGTGCTTGATGGCGGGAAGGTTGCCGGCATTGGAAGCCATAAAGAATTATTATCAAACTGCGAAATTTACAGGGATATATTCCATTCTCAGATAGGTAAGGAGATGACTGGGCATGACGCAGAAAGGCAGTAACAATAGTTCAAACAGCAATATTAATATAGTAGGGGGTTTTGGAAGGCGTGGAGGAGGGCCCGGACACCATGGGCTTGGACCCGTTGAAAAGCCCAAAAATTTCAAAAGTGCGCTGCTCAGGCTGTGGAAATATTTTGGCAGTCAGGGCAGGCTTCTTACGATAATATTTATATTTGTCATCATCGATTCATTATCTCAGCTTGCAGCTCCGTACCTCATAGGAAAATCCATCGATGCGATGGCGGGAGGAAATGGCGCTGTAGATTTTGGCATACTGGGAACGGCGCTGCTTGCTCTGATTTCAGCATATATAATAGATACTGCCGTTGTTTTCTTTCAAGGATGGACTATGGCAGGGCTTTCCCAGAAGATCGTCATGAGCCTTAGAAAGGATCTTTTTGCAAAGCTTCAAAAATTGCCCGTATCTTTTTTTGATAGGCATACTCATGGTGAACTTATGAGCAGGCTGGCGAATGATATTGAAAATGTAAGCAGCACTATTTCACAGTCATCGACACAGCTTATGATGGATGTAATAACTATTTTAGGATCATTGATTATGATGATAGTCCTGAGCCCCATTTTAACTCTTGCCAGCGTCATAACGATACCGATGGTCATGTTATTGACAAAGACCATAGCAAAGAAGACGAGAGTGCTGTTTAAAAACCAGCAGGAAGAGCTTGGACTGCTTAACGGACATATTGAAGAAACCATATCAGGTATGCAGGTTATAAAAGCATTCAACCATGAGGATAAGGTTATAGAACAGTTCAAAGATATAAATACGAAATTATATGGAGTAGGGTTAAAAGCTCAGGTGTGGTCGGGGTTTTTGATGCCGCTTATGAATGTTATAAATAATATAGGTTTTGCCGCTGTCGCAGGCGTAGGCGGTGTACTTGCCGTAAAAAATATTATTACTGTTGGGATAATAGCTGCATTTTTAAGCTATTCAAGGCAATTTACAAGACCTCTTAACGATATTGCAAACATATTCAATGTTCTTCAATCCGCCCTTGCAGGTGCTGAAAGGGTATTTGAGATACTTGACGAGAAAGAGGAGGCAGACGATTTAAAGGGCTCTAAGGAGCTCATAAATACAAAGGGAAATGTTGTATTTGAAAATGTCAGTTTCGGGTACAGGAGCGATTTATTGATACTGAAGAATATAAATTTCGAGGCAAAGCAGGGGAGCTCCATAGCGCTTGTAGGTCCGACAGGTGCCGGAAAGACTACAATCGTGAATCTGCTTGTAAGATTTTACGATGTAACATCCGGCAGGATACTGATTGACGGTGTGGATATAAGGGATTACACGAGGGATAGCCTGCGAAAATGCTTTGGGATAGTTCTTCAGGATACGTATCTTTTTTCAGGAACTATAAAGGATAATATCAGATACGGAAAATTGAATGCTACGGATAGGGAGATCATAGAGGCAGCCAGGATGGCAAATGCAGATGCATTTATAAGGAGATTGCCAAAGGGTTATGATACGGAATTGATAGAGAGCGGGCAAAACTTAAGCCAGGGGCAGAGGCAGCTTATATCGATTGCCAGGGCAATACTTGCAAACCCTCCGATACTGATACTCGACGAAGCGACGAGTAGCGTCGATACGAGGACGGAACTTCACATACAGGAGGCGATGCTCAAACTCATGAAAGGCAGGACAAGTTTTATAATAGCTCATAGATTAAGTACTATAAGGGATGCGAGTATGATAATGGTTATAGACGATGGCCGTATAGTGGAAAGAGGAAGCCATGAAACATTAATCGACAAAAAAGGAGCATATTATAATATGTATTTCAGTCAATTTAAAAAGCAGTGGGAAAACGATTAAGAGGAGTTTAGAACTTATAAAACTTGAATCTGGCGGATGAGTGTTCAAAATAATGTAAGTTCAAATTGCAAATTGAAGATTTATTTAAATAATTCCTTGACATAAGGACATATATAAAATAGAATTTAATTGTTTGCAAGTTAAATATGATAAGGAGAGATTTTTATGAGTGGAACGGTATTAGAAGCATTTGAAAGAACCGAGAGGGGGAATAAGACCAGAAAGAGTGGTTTTATACCTGGCATATTATACGGTTCCGGCTTGAAAGAGAGCAGGATGGTCAAATTCGAGACCGAAAAGCTGGAGAATGATTTGAGTAAGACTTCAAATAAAAAGATAAAGGTAAAACTCGGTGAAGATGTCGAAGATGGTTTTATAAAAGAAGTGCAGAGAGAACCTGTAAGCAAAAGGGTACTTCATATTGATATCCAGGTTGCAAAAGGGACCGATATTGTAAAAGTACAGGTACCTGTTGCAATTGAAGGCAGGGCTGCTTTGGAGTCGCAGGGACTCATACTCGATATACAGTCGCAGGAACTTACGATCCATGGCGCGGAGCAGGATATTCCTGAGAACATAGTAGTTGATGTAAGCAATTTGAAAGTCGGGGATGCTATTACAGTTTCAAGGATCAAGGTAAGAGACGGTCTAAAGATTGTGGATGAACCTACGAAGGTTATTGCAAGCGCATCCGTACCTAAGGAAGAAGAAGTAGAGACAGAGACGGAAGATACGACGACTAATGAAGAAGGGGCTGCTCCGGCAGGAACCGAAACTCCTGCAGAGTAAATATTGAGGGAGCATGCTAAATAGTATAACGATAAAGATAAAATGAGCATTAATATAACATGCTCATTTTTTGCAGCATATTGATAGTCCATAATTGATAAGAGGTATAAAAATGATTTATATTGTGCGTTTAATAAAACAGGCAAAAAAGTACTGGAAATATTTGATAGGTGCTGCTATAAGCTCGCTTATAGTAACAGGTATGAATCTTTTGGGCCCGTGGCTTGTAAAAATGCTTATAAGCATTATTTCGGACATCGGCAAATACCCTGATGCAAAAGCGATGATTATAAAGCTGTCAATGCTGTTGTTTGCATCTTACGCATTAAGGACTTTATTCCAGTTTTTGAACGGTTATCTTGCTCATTATGCTGCATGGAACATTGTCGCATATATGAGGACCATTATATATGAAAAGCTGCAGAGCCTTTCACTGAAGTTTTACAGCGATAAGCAGACAGGGCAGCTTATGTCGAGGGTTACAAACGATACCGCCATATTTGAAACGCTGTTGGCTCATGCACTGCCTGATCTTTTCACCAATGTGCTTATATTGATCGGGGTAACGATAATATTGTTCAGTATGAATCCTACGCTGGCATTTTTTTCGTTGATCCCCATACCATTTCTTGCTTATGCATGTGGCCTGTTTACGAAATATGTACTGCCTATGTTCCGGCAGTCACAAAGATATCTTGCCGACTTTAACGCAGACCTGCAGGATAACCTTTCCGGAATAAGGGAGATTCAGGCATTTAATAAGCAGGAATATGAAAGTGAAAAGATAAAGTACAGGTCGTTTAGATTTTCGAGTGCCCGTGTAAGGGCAATGAAATTGAGTTCTATATTCCATCCGATTGTCAACTTTTTCAGTTCATTCGGGACTATAATTGTAGTTGCCTTCGGAGGCATCCTTGCACTTAAAGGTGAAATGCCTGTAGATGAAATAGTGGGTTTCATATTGTACCTTAATATGTTTTATCAGCCGATAACCGTCTTGGGCACAGTTCTTGAAAGCATACAGGAAGGTATAGCAGGTGCTGAAAGGGTATTTCAGGTTCTCGACACCGATGTGGACGTAAAGGAAGTCAAAAATCCAAAGGTCCTCAAAAATGTAAAAGGTGAAGTCAGATTCAAGAATGTCGATTTTTCATATAATACCGACCAGCAGATTTTAAAGGATGTATCATTTACGATAAAACCGGGGGAAATGGTGGCATTTGTTGGTCCTACGGGAGTTGGCAAAACGACAATCATGAGCCTTTTAAACAGGTTTTATGATATAAATTCAGGATCTATCGAATTGGATGGTCAGGATATAAAAAATGTTACTCTGAAATCGCTGAGGGAAAATATAAGCATGGTACTGCAGGATGTATTTCTTTTCAATGGGACAATCGCTGAAAATATAGCTTATGGAAAAGAGAACGCTACAAAGGAAGAAATTGAAAATGCCGCAAAGATAGCGTGTGCCAATGATTTTATAATGAAGATGCCTGACGGTTATGATACTTTTATAGGTGAAAGAGGCGTCAAACTGTCGGGAGGGCAAAAACAGAGACTTGCAATAGCAAGGGCGGTGCTGAAAAATGCCCCGATACTCATAATGGATGAAGCTACATCATCCGTCGATGTCGAAACTGAAAGGGAAATACAAAATGCCATAAACAACCTTGCAGGCAGCAGGACAATCATAATAATCGCCCACAGGCTGTCTACAGTCAAAAAAGCAGATAAAATAATAGTTTTAAATGAAGGCAGGATAGTTGAAGAAGGCAGGCATGAAGAGCTGATGAAGCGAAATGGGTTATATCGCTTCCTGTGTACAATGCAGTTCATGTCCTACGATGAAGATGTGAAGGCCCTCAAAAATAATTCGAATGACAATATAGCATGATAAAAAAATAAGGCGCATCTTAAAATCAGGCATTTGACCTTGAAATTAAGATGCGCCATTTTTTTAATATCCAAAACCGCCGAATCCACCATATCCGCCAAATCCACCAAAGCCGCCGTATCCTCCCTGGCAGAAGCATATCAAAATGAGGAATATAATAATTATAAATAAAATGCTGCTATCTATTCTTCTGTTATTGTTTCCGGATGTGCCAAGAAGGGCTGTCGTATCGCAGCAGTTTGCATTCGTCAGAGTGGCGCCGGCCACTGTGCCCCTGTCCCGGTTTCTCCCAAAAAATAACACGATCACAATAAGGATTAAAAGCGCCCATATCCACCCACCGCCATATCCGTAACCAGTTCCATAACCTGTCGAAGGTACGCCATAAAATGGGCTATATCCGTATCCGGCATATGTGCCGGGATTATATCCGCCGTAGTATGCCCCATACGGTGCGGAATAACCTGCACCAAAAGGAGCCGCAGGGCTTATTCCATAACCGCCAAAGCCGTCATAATAGCAGCAACTGTTCCTATGAACTCCTAACATAAGATCCCCCTCCCCCAATGTAATAAAAGAAGCGATAATAAGTTTATTTAATGACTTGTTTCCTGTTACATAATATGCTGTGATTGACATCATGTTACAAATAGCAACACCGTGAAACAAAATATACAAACTAAAGCAAAATATGTTAACCGGCGAATTGATTCGTTCAGACCTGAACAGGTTTACAGACTCTCAAGGCTGCCGGCCTTAGAACTTACAAAAGTTGAATCTGGCAAATGAGCGTTCAAAATGACATAAGATAAAATTACGAATTGAAGATGTATGGAAAATGTGCCCGCTTTTATGGGTGTTGACATGGGAAGTTAATTTATTTATAATGAATAAGTCAGGTAAAAATTGATGATAACTGTAGAAGTAGACCATGTTCTGGAGAGATGTCCGAGCGGTTGAAGGAGCACGCCTGGAAAGCGTGTGTAGGGGATAACTCTACCGCGGGTTCGAATCCCGCTCTCTCCGCCATTTAATATAATAAGGTACTGGCCGTGCTAGCCGGGGAGTTTGCGGTGTCTTATAACCTGCAATCCGCAATAGCAGGGGTGAATTCCTATGCTGAGGTTTGATCTTGTTTGGCCGTCCTGTATAAGTGGTGACGACGATTGGGTCCCGCGCAATGAAAACTCGCAAACCCCGTGAGACCCGGAAGGGAGCAGCGGTAAGCGAACCATTTCATGTGCCGTGGGGATGCCTGATCTGAGCTAACTGTGCAGGTAACGCTTATGAGATCAACATCGAAGATAGGTGCACGGCCGTAAATAAAAAAGTAAGAGGCTGTCTCAAAATTGAGAAGTAATACAAAATATTGGGTAGGTTAAATTTGTGAACTCAATATATTGTATATAAAACTTATTTTGAGACAGCTCTTTTGTATAATTAGGTTGAAAAATATATCTTCAAATATAAAAAATATATGTCCGTGTGTCTGTCTCAATGTTTCAATACTGTAAACATTTATGTATAATATAAATATGATAGAGAAGAGGTGTTTACATGTCATATATTGCTTTATACAGAGAATGGAGGCCTAAATTTTTCCGCGATATAGTCGGCCAGGAGCATATAACTCGTACCCTTAAAAACCAGATTAGCCAGGGAAGGGTTGCCCATGCATATCTTTTTTGCGGTACGAGGGGAACGGGAAAAACTTCGACGGCCAAAGTGCTTGCCAAGGCTGTGAACTGTTTGCATTCGGAGGATGGCGAGCCCTGCGGGAAATGCGAGATATGCACGGGGTTGGACAATGGAAGCATCATGGATGTTGTCGAGATAGATGCGGCCTCAAATAATGGTGTTGATAATATAAGAGAATTAAGAGACGATGTAAAATATCACCCTTCAAAATGCAGATACAAAGTCTACATAATAGATGAAGTTCATATGCTTTCCACGGCAGCATTCAATGCGCTTTTAAAAACTCTCGAAGAACCGCCTTCGCATATAATTTTTATACTTGCCACCACGGAGTTTCAGAAAGTGCCGTCTACAATACTTTCAAGATGCCAGAGGTTCGATTTCAAAAGGATCAGAGTAGATGATATAGTAAAAAGGCTAAGGAAGGTGTCGGAGGAATACGGCGTTGAAGTTGATGATAAAACATTGAACCTTATTGCAAGGAATGCCGATGGTGCGTTGAGGGATTCCCTGAGCATATTTGACCAGTGCATATCTATGGGGGGCAAGACCGTAAAATATGACGATGTAGTTTCCATACTTGGTATCACAACCGATGAATACTTATTTAAAATAACAGATGCGATTCTGGAAGGCTCTGTTCAAAAGTGTATCTCGCTGATAGATGACCTCGTTATAAATGGCAAAGATATATTTCAATTTATCAAGGATTTTACAATGCACTTCAGAAACCTGCTGGTAAGCAGAATGGGGGAAAGCGCCCTCGATATACTGAATGTTTCGCATGAAACATTTGAAGCTTTAATCAAGCAGACTAAAAAGTTTTCAACAGAAACCATACTGAAGAATATAAATATATTACAGGCTGCCGAAGCTGACGCGAAATGGGTATCACAGCCGAGGATTACACTGGAGATGGCGGCGATAAGGATGTGCAAAAAAGAGCTGAGGAATGATCCAGATTCCCTGCTCGAGAGGATTGCAAACATCGAAAAGGCAATCAGAGGCGGCAGGGTAAATGTATCGGCGGAACAAGAGGAG
Organism: Clostridiales bacterium; assembly: GCA_030016385.1. Taxonomy (NCBI): domain Bacteria; kingdom Bacillati; phylum Bacillota; class Clostridia; order Eubacteriales; species Clostridiales bacterium. The sequence continues at coordinate 130,598 of JASEJN010000001.1, forward strand.
GAAGATATCCATAAAGATGAGGCATCGGATATTAAGAGGGAGGAGAGAGCAGAAAAGGTAGACTCTCCGAAAGTCCAGGAGAAACATGAGGATAAGCTTGAGAAACATGATAACGAGCATGAAAAACATGAAAAAGAGATTGAAAAGCATGAGGAAGAGATTGAAAAACACGAGGATGCGGGATCGATAGACGAGATTTATGCAAAATGGCCGAAAGTCCTTGAGAGCATAAACAAAGAAGGCCATAAGGCACTGTATTCCATGCTAAATAATGCAAAGCTCTGCAGCTTGGCAGGTGGCACGCTTGTTATCAGCCTTAAGTATGATATCAATAGGAAATTGGTCGAAAGAGAAGATAACAGAAAGATTATAGAGAATAAGATATTGCTTGAGTGTGGTTTTAAAGTGAAGATCCGCTGTGTAACTTCTGATGAAGTAGCCGCCGATAAGGAGCAGGATGTCGGCAAGGAACAGGATGCCGGTCTGGATATGATCAAAAAAGCAAAGGGCATTTTCGGCAGCGATATAGTGGAAGTTGAAAAATAATATAACTTAATGGTAAAATAATATGAGTTAAAGCCAAATTTTATTATATGGAGGTTTTCCTATGGCTAATAGAGGTGGATTTCCGGGAGGAAATCTGAATAATTTGATAAAACAGGCTCAGGTTTTCCAAAAAAAGCTTGAGGAAAAACAGCTTGAGCTTCAGGGAAAGACAGTAGAAGCATCATCCGGCGGCGGAGCAGTGGTCGCAGTTGCAAACGGCAAAAAACAGGTTATTGAAATAAAGATTAAACCGGAGGTAGTGGATCCGGAAGATGTCGACATGCTTCAGGACCTTGTGCTTGCCGCTGTAAATGAAGCGTTGAAGAAGGCTGAAGAGATGATCGCAATGGAGATGGGTAAGATTACCCAGGGAGTTAATCTGCCCAATATGTTTTAATGGATGTTATTAAAATATTCGTATGATGTTGACTGAGGTGAAATGATGAATTTATATCCGGCGCCTGTAGCAAAATTAATTGAAGAATTCTCAAAATTGCCGGGCATAGGCAGCAAAACTGCTCAAAGGCTTGCATTTTTCGTACTTAACATGCCGGAGGGAGAGGTTAAAGGCTTATCTTCAGCGATAATCGAGGCAAAGCAAAAGATAAGATACTGCTCTGTATGCGGCAATCTGACTGACATCGACCCTTGCATCATTTGCAGGAACACATCGAGGGATAAATCGCTCATCTGTGTGGTGGAAGAACCAAGGGATGTCGTCGCTATGGAAAAAACGAGAGAGTTTAAGGGAATCTATCATGTGCTTCATGGAGCAATTTCTCCCATGGAGGGCATCGGACCCAACGATATCAGTATAAAAGAGCTGATAAGCAGGGTTAATAAAGGTGATGTAGAGGAAGTAATCGTCGCGACGAATCCAAATGTTGAAGGTGAAGCCACAGCCATGTATATTGCAAAGATTATAAAGCCGTTTGGCGTCAAGGTGACTCGTATTGCCCATGGCGTGCCTGTTGGCGGCGACATCGAATATGCCGATGAGGTTACATTGACAAAAGCGCTTGAAGGCAGGACGGAAATTTAGGAAAAATGTGAAAAGGGTGATATGAAAACAATGTTTGCTCAAAAAACACATTCCTTAAACAAACATTGCTC